>CAYXQX010000013.1:0-19747 GCA_964467485.1 uncultured Porphyromonadaceae bacterium
GAAACGCTATTACCTGAAGAATATGGTTCCCGGTTGAGTGAACAATATGAGGATCTTGAACCTGGAGCCTCCCTGCTTACTGTTTACTTTGGCTTCAAGAAACCCCTTAAAGAGATTAACAAGTGCTATTCTACTTTCATATACGATCAGTCAGTTAAAAATCAGGATGATATAAAGCCTAACAATGCCGCTGATTTTTCTCAGAGGAGTTTCACTCTTGTTGATTATTCCCATGTCGATTCTGATCTTGCTCCTGATGGTAAAAGTGTTGGTGCTGTATGCTGCATCGATTATACTGATCAATGGGACGAGCTTAGTGAGCGGGAATACAAAGAACGGAAAGAGAAAGCTGCACAGACATTTATTGATCGGCTGGAAGGGCTTATTCCAGGTTTCAGAGATGCGATTGAATATTATGAGGTGGCTACGGCAAGCAGTTTAAGGCGGTACACACTAAATCCTAATGGTGCGGTTTATGGCTTTGCACAAACACCAGAGAGAGTGCAAACAGATATCGAATCACCTGTAGAGAATCTTCATTTTGCGTCGGCCTGGACAAAGACAGGAGGCGGATTTTCCGGAGCAATATATAGCGGATACCTATGTGCAATGGATATCATAAGAAAATCAAGATAAAATAACAAGGGTCGGACTAAAAGCCGACCCTTGTTATTTTATTGTCACCTGTTATTTCTTGATCACCCTTGCCTGACTGACCATGCCTCGTTCTGTTTTTAGAACAACATAGTACATGCCGTTTGGCAGATCTGAGAGATCGATGCTCTGTGTGAACTCTACACCATTAGTGTTATACTGCTTTTGCTTAACCACCTGGCCTGCTGAGTTAACCAGATCCATGTTCAGAACAGTCTCATTCTCAGGATTGATGCTGAGGGTTACTATTCCTGTTGTTGGATTAGGATATACACGTAACTCGGGATTTGGTGATCTCACAAAGCTTTTTCCGTCGACGCCTACAATTACAGGCTTAATATTCATGCTATAATCTTCTATTTCACCGAAGGAGATATCTTCACAAGGCTCAGGCGTTTCTCCGCGCTGCATCATGATACGCATGCGTGTATTACCAAAAACTGCATCATCAGGAATAGTTATAGTACTGTTAACAACATCCTTGCTGCCTTCACT
This sequence comes from uncultured Porphyromonadaceae bacterium, assembly GCA_964467485.1. Lineage (GTDB taxonomy): Bacteria > Bacteroidota > Bacteroidia > Bacteroidales > UBA12481 > JAUVKA01. Next base: position 1,150 of record CAYXQX010000013.1, read on the forward strand.
CAGAACCAGCTCTCCGTCACCCATAAAGTCACCATCGTTATTGTAATCTATCCAGACTCTCCACCTCTGTGTGGCAGAATCTTTCCTGAACTTGGGCTCAAGTCTTACATCAACAGTCATACCCCTGTGAACGTTAGCCGACTTAAAGGAGTAATCCGAATAGTCATATCCATTAGTTCTGGACGATAAATCAGCAATATCTACTTGACGGATATACTCATCTCTGGTTTGCTTACTAATAACAGGGCAATAAGTAGTTGGGTTTTCAGTAACAAGGAGTAAGTAATCTTCAACCTCACCTGGATATTCTCCGCAAGGCTCCAAAAACAATTCTTTGGGCTGGGTACAGCGTAAACGAAGACGGGTCATTCTCATTTCTGCTTCTGCAGGAACTGAGACCATTCCATAACAAACTCTGTCTTCATCAGGAGCAGAGAGAGCCAGTGCTTCGTTTGCATCAAAATTCCAGTCGTTATTCCAATCTATCCAGGCAACCAGGGTATCCTGATATTCTGAATCGTTAAGATGTACTTCTAAGGGATAATATCTTCCTCTTTGTATCTGGGCGTGTTGTTCTGTACTTTCCAGATATCCATCATCTGAGGAGAAACTTTCAATATCACCAAGAAATACTCTTTTGATATATCCTGATTCTGAAGCCGGGATACCGGAGCCATTACAATATTTTAAAGAAGGATCTTCGGGGCGGGTTACTGTTGACCAGACACCACGCCCATGAGTTCCAACAAATAGTTGTTCTGTTCTGCTATTAATTTCAATATCCTGAACAATAACATTTGGCAGACCTTCTCCATAAGCTGCCCACTCTTCCTGGTAGGCATCAATATAGTAGATTCCTACATCCATTCCCACATAAAGGGCGTTGTTCCATTTATTATCAAAAGCAAGACCCTTACCAGGAATGTTTGGAAGATTCTTTGAATAATTAGTCCAGGTAAGACCAGCATCGTAAGAGATATAAACCTTTTTTCCTGATGTATATCCTGAAAGTGAAACTGCTATTAGACTAGGATTCTTTGGGTGAACAGCAATCTCATTAATGCTAAGGTTAGGTAAACCATCAGTTATTTCAGTCCAGTACATTCCACCATTAATAGTTCTCCAGATCCTTGATCCTTTTGAGGCGAACAGGTAGTCGGGGTTTGACTCACTAATTGCCATTTTGTTTATCCAATCTTCGTCAGGATTACTCGCGTTATTTAAGAAAGAACCAATGACTGTCCAGCTACGCATCCCATCAACAGATTTGCGTACCTTATTGTTTCCCACGAATAATGTTTCCGGGTTGAAAGGATGTATTAGAACCGGAGTTACCCATGGACCTTTACCAGGCTGAGAAATACCGTGATCACTACAGAAAAAGGTGCCAAACTGGAAACTGCCATAGCGTATATTCGGATTTGAATAGTCAAAAACATTATCCATACCATCGCCGCCATTCCATGCTTGCCAATCCTTGGTATCGTAAAAATAAGTTCCATTGTCCTGTGATCCCCACATGAGGTACTCAGGATTTGTTTTACAAACTGATAATTCATAAATCTGCGTGCAATCTGCATTATCAAAACAGTTTACCCAGTTCTCTCCTTTATCTGCAGTGTAAGACATTCCGCCATCTGTACAGGAAAATAAAGTATCTCCTATATAAATTAAGTCGTGAAAATCACAGTGTGTATATGGGAGGGGTTTACTCCACTGCCAAGCAGTGGCTTGGCTCCATGAAACACCTCCATCAGTTGACTTATATGATTCCATGGTCCCAAAATGAAGTTCATCAGGATCAGTTGGAGAAACGGCAAAAGCAAACATATACCTTAGGGATTTATGTTCCACAGGCAGGTCGGCAACTTTTGTATAAGTGGCACCACTATCAGTTGACTTAAATGTACCTTTCTGGCCGGAAACAACATATACAATCTCAGGATTTGCAGGGGTAACGTCGATAAGGATTCCGCCACTAAGCTCAACCTCATTCTGTTCAAAGGTTTCACCACCATCTCTTGAAACATGTAAAGCTGATCTCTGGCTAACATAAACTGTTTCAGGATCACCAGGCTTTAAACATATATCATAGTATGCGCCATCGACTATCCGATTCCAGGTTTCACCGGCATCTGTTGTTTTATAAAATCCCAGGGAAGAAGAAACCCACAATACATCTGAATTTTCAGGATTCATTACCAGGTCAACAGTATTCTCACGGGTAGTAAGATCGACCTCAAAGCCTGTTATATCCCATGTTTCACCACCATCCATAGATTTGAAAACACCGGACGTATATGTATATCCACCGTCACCATCTCCTGATGAAATATATATCTCGTTTGGGTTCTGAGGGTTAATGGCTATACCGGATACCCCCAGAGTTGGTAGATTATCAGTTAAAGCGATCCAGTTCAAACCCCGGTCATAAGTTTTCCAAAGACCTCCTGATGGAGCACCTATGTACATGATTTTGGAATCTGTGGGATCAACTGCCACCCGGTCGATACGTCCAACCCCTGGAGAATAGTGACCGCTCATGTTATCAAATTTATCTACCCCATGACTTTTCCATTGAGGTTGACTCTTTAATCTTGGAGCAACTTCTTCAAATAACCTTATCTCCTGAAAAAGTTTTGTGCTATTTAATAGAGATAAATCTCCTGATGGATAAACTCTATCCTCAACAAAATATTCCCACCTTTTATATCTGGAATAATCAGTCTCGATTCCCTGATCTTTATCTTTGAAGAATTCCTGGGCAGCAGCTTTTATTTCATAGAAATTTGCCTCAGGATCATTCCATATTGAGTGAAAGTCTTGTGAATAAGAAATTTGTGAGCCAATTAAGGCAATCAACAAGGTAAAAAGAAGTTTTTTCATGACAGTTTTTCAGTAATTTGCAGGGCAAATCTATTGAATAATAGCTTCTTGAGAGCTCGGAAAGTCTAAAAACCCCGCTAATTATAATCGTTCTAAATAGGGGTATTGAGGGTCAACTAAATAGGCTTACCGTTTTTAAGAATATATTCCTCTGCTTTCAGATTCCAAATATAGGCATTTGCTGAAACTATTTCACGAAGCTCTTTGAAGAAGATGCTTGTTTTGGCCAATTTTGGAAGATCCATCAAAGCAAAAAGAGGAAGTGATATATTAGTGTAAATCAGCTTTTTGCCTCCGGGAATATTGGGGAGGTTTTTTGTCGTCTCAACCACTGCATCCAATCCGCCAACGTGAGTTATCATCATGGCCGGATTGATTTTATTTTCTGCCATCATTTTCAGAGACTCTCTCATATCATCTGTGTTGCCCCCGCTGGTACCCACAATATGGGTAAATGCATAGTGTACATTGTAGAAGTTCATCTCGGCCTTGAATTCCGGGTTTGATGGTCCGGCAAAGAAATTCAGACAGCCATCCTTAGCAAGGATTTGATCGCCTTGTTCAACAACAGGTTTAACAGGTGCAAGGACAAAAACATCATCGAATCCGTAATCACCAGTCAGGGTCTTGAGATATTCAACCGGATCATCTACTTTGGCTGTGTTGACATATTTCAGTTCAATGCCTTTTTTAGCTGCTGTTTCAGGTGTGATAAGGCAGGCAGCGCGATCCAGCCTGTCGTCATCAATGTCAGTAACAACAAGTAAACCAGGCTTGCGATCACAGTTTACAGCATAATCAATTGCCCCCAGACCCATTGGCCCGGCTCCGGCAAGAATAGCAAGATTACCACCCTCCTTGATACCCATCTCATGGATATAAGTACCATTTTTTATGTGGTAACTTGCATGGAAAGCCCCCACTATACATGACATTGGTTCTGAGAGTGATGCAGGGAAAAAGCCCTCACCCTCATACGAAAGAAGACAATCCATTTCCATAACGGAACCTGGAATTATTATATGTGTAGCATCTCCTCCTATGTATTGAAATGAATATCCGGGGGCATCAAGGCTCCCTTTGTAATTCATAGCTGGCTGAATGGAGAATTTATCACCGGCATTGAATTTATCCTGCCATTTTTTCCCAACCTCCAGTATCTCGCCGGAGAATTCATGACCAATTATCACAGGCTTCTCATGCACATTGTCGGGAACCCTTTTGTGATCGGCTCCTTGCTTGGTAGCCTTATAGGATGACATGCAGATACTGTCGGATACTACCCTGGCCAGTATTTCATCTTCTTTTATCTGTGGTAATTCAAACTCCTCCAGCCTCAAATCGTCTTTACCGTATAATCGTATCGCTTTTGTCTTCATTTCACCTTACCCCCTAGCCCCCTGTCCTTTAAAGGTAAAGGGGAAATTAGTTTAACATTATTTGTCCACCAGTGACAGGCACGGCCTGACCAGTTTCATATTTTTGATCAATAATATAGTACACTGCCTTCATCACGTCATCTACTGTACAGCCCCTGTTGGCAGGGACCTGTGCTTCATAAAACCGTTTTACATCGGCAAGAATCTTGGCACCCGGAACTTTTCCTGCTCTTAAATACTGAACGAAGAGTCCATTTTCAGGATCCGACCATAATGGCCCGTCGAGAAGATTCCCGGGGGCAATAGAGTTAACCTTAACCCTGAATGGCATCAGTTCCATCGCAAAAGACTGTGTAAGTCCGATGCCGCCAAATTTTCCTCCGGCATAGGCAAAATTCTTATTACTGCCCTTTAATCCTGATTTTGAATTTATCTGAATGATATCTGAGAAATGAGTCTCACTGTATTCGGATTGCAGCTTCATCACCGCAGATGAATATTTTGCGCATAGGAAATAACCTTTATAATTAACCTTAGTCACAAGATCAAATATTTCGGGTTTCATCTCATCCAGTCCGCCTGCAAAGAGAACGCCGGCATTGGATATCATCAGGTCGAGACCGCCAAACTCTTTAACCGTTTGTGAAATCAGATTCTGTACTGCGTTGGGATCCGATACATCAGTTTTAACGAAAATGGCATGGTTGCTTTTGTCTGCCCCATTGAGATCGGCAAGCAGTTTGGAGCTGGTTTCCTCATTGAGGTCGGCAATGACAATATTGGCTTTTTTGGAAAATAAATCTCTTACAATCCCTTCTCCAAAACCCTGAGCACCACCGGTAATAATGGCGATTTTATTACCAAGCAACTCTTCTTTGTCAGATATTGGAGCCTTTGCAACAGCACCATCAGCTAACCTTGTTTGTATCAATTCAATATCTTCATCTGATAAAAACGCTGGTCCACCGTAGTTCTCCGACAGGTAACTGATCTTCATCTGGTCTTCGAAAATATCCATAAGGCCTTGAGCATCTCTGGCGCTGTCGGCAGCAACAATAAGTCCAAGAGTTTTTATCAGGATAACTCTTGGCAGGTATCCATTCTTTAACCGGAATGATGTGACATCCTTGCTTAACTCTTCAAGAAAATCAGGATTATCAATACTCTTGTTTGTATAGATATATTTTCCACCACCATGCTTAACATGATCAAAACAGAATGGTCTGCTAATTTTAGCAAAACTTTGATCTGTTTCCATAAAATGATCAATAAGGCTATGCGAATGGAATTTTAAAACTTTTATTGAACTCTTAGAGAGCATCATCCGAACGGCGGGCAGTATGGCTGTCAGTTTTTCGGCTGAAATTTCATTTTGTTCAATTGCAGGCAAATTTTTTGTTATCGAAGAAATCTCATCGACCAGACTTTTATACTTATTTTCAATCTCATTGGTATCCCGACCGCCGATAACCAATCCATGGTTTTTCAGGAAAATATAATCAGGATCTTTCCCAAATGATGCACGGAAAGCGTCGATTTGCCCTTTAACAGCTGAGAAAAGTGCAAAGCCAGGATAATTATATTCAATAAAAATGGCCCTTCCAGGGAACATGTCTCCGATCATCTTCTTTCCATTCACACTACTGGTCAGTGCATTAATGAGAGTGGGGTGGGTATGAGCAACAAAGGGTGACTGGAGCAGGACATGGATGGAAGTTTCTACGGAAGGCTTAACCCGGGAATCTGGATTTATCATCGTGGCCAGCAGGTCTTTGCGGGCTTCTGTAAAACTTTCATTGGGCTTGGAGCTGTAAGTTATTTCCAGATTTGCTTCCAGCATTTTTCGGTCACATTCCACAAAATCATTTCTACTAACCAGGCCTAATTCTGTGCCGCTGCCTTTCACCCATATCGAATCCTCATTTTTGAAAGAGGTGTTACCTCCTGCTGCGAGGATCTGGCTTTTATCCTGGCCTAGCTTAAGTGACATTTTGACTAGTGATTCCAGTTCTTTTTTCATGCTTCTTCCTTTATTTGCTAAGGAAATTGTCCAGTATGGATTGTCCTTCCTTGATAAAAATATTTTTTTCTGATGTTTTGCACTGTCCATCAGAATCAATATATCCTTCTAATCCCTTCTTAACACGTTCCTGATGTGCTGTGAAAATACAGGCAGTTTCCTCATTTATCCCCAGAAGATAATCGTCTAAAAAGGTATTACCACCTGCTTTAACTTCCATTGGGGCCATCTCCGGTGTGTTGTGTTCAGTGCCGAAGCTAACCAGGAAATTATGGTCGTGGAAGAATTTCACGAATGGTTTAAGGTTAATGATATTATTTCTTCCCGGGATTAATTCAACAGCACCAACATTAAGTTCCTTAAGTCTATTAAGAAGAGCTTCCGGGTTTTTCTCAAAATCGGTGTAAGATCCGTTTTTATCATCCAGTAAAACAGGATAACAAGGAATTCCACCGCCATCAATAATTATCTCAACCAGTTCCGGGATTGGAAGGAATGAGCTCTCATCTTCAGTCACAAATGCAGCTCCACCCGCCTTTAAAAGCTTGCTCCTAAGTTCTCCTTCGAATGAATTGTTGTTGTTAAGATCGGCTAGAGGTGCATCTCCGGAATATAGTTTTGTGAGGAAGACCAGTTTGGATTCAGGTTCTGTAAAGTGTTCATTAATAGCATTTCGCAGACCCTGAGCTATATGCCTTTCCCTTACCAGCTCTCTGGCATATTGCATCTTAATTTTATCATAAGCCAGGCTGAAGGGTGCATCAATAGATAGCAGAAGTCCGGACAGTTTCTCCAGCATTTCCTTTACCTGTACCTGACTCTCAGCGATCACCTTATCCAGCTTATCTCTGCTATTATCAGAAAATGAAACCGGATTTTTCAAAGCTTTGCCACAGAAATACATACGACCGGGATTTCCCGGGTCGTTTACCCTTATACCCTTATCCTGTTCTTCTTTAAGAAGTCCGATAAATTCGATATTGAATAATGGATAAATCCTGTATTGTTGGGCTATATCATTGAATTCTGTATATCCATCAGTGACAAAAAAATCATTTATGCCAAGAACCTGTATCCCTTCCTTTTCCGCCAGCTGGAAAGCTTCTTTAATTGATTTGAATGCACTAAAGGAGTATGGGGTATGGATGTGTGAGTTAACTTTTAACATCTTATTTTTTATCAGGAGCAATATCAACCACTCCGTTTAGAACATACTTAGGGCAATAAGGAAAATCCCGAATGGTTTTTTCTGTTGATATTCCACTAAGAACAAGGGCTGTGTCAATTTCTGATTCGATACCTGCAATAATATCAGTATCCATCCTGTCGCCAATAATTATTGCCTCCTCCCTCTGTACATTAATTTTCTTCAAAGCATTTCTCATCATCAGGGGATTTGGTTTACCTATGAAATAGGCAGTTTTACCTGTGGCCATCTCGATGGGAGAAATAAGGGCCTTGGTTGCAGGCGCAATGCCGCCTTCAATAGGCCCCGTCACATCAGGATTTGTTCCGATAAGCTTAGCTCCTTTCAAAACAAGATTAACTGCTTTTTCAATTGCATCATAGGTGTAGGTTGATGTGCCACCGATGACTACATAATCAGGATCTACATTGTTCATTGTGTATCCTACGTTATAAAGAGCGTTGATCAGGCCCGGTTCACCAACAATGAATGCACTGCCTTTTGGCCTCTGACTATTGAGGAACATTGCAGTTGCGAGAGCGCTTGTGTAGAATACCGTTTTCTCAACAGTAATCCCAAGTCTTCTCATTTTTTCCTGTAATTCTTTTGGGGTTTTATCACTTGCATTGGTGAGAAAAAGAAAATTCTTCTTCTCACGAGTTAGCCAGTCGACAAATTCCTTTGCTCCCGGCAGGATCATATTGCCATGGTAGATTACTCCATCCATATCGATAATATAGCCCTTCTTATTTCTTATAGCCTCAATGGCTTTTGCATCTATTTTCATTATAGTACCCCCCTGTGTCCCCCCTAAAGTAGGGGGGAAGGATTTATTAGTATATATTGTCTTTTTCTAAACTCCTGATTTACTTCTTCTGATTTGTTCAGATGGAGTGAAGTTAGTGCTTAATTGGTGATTTTTAAGCGGAATTATGTTTTCATGTATGGCGTCCAGCATCCATTCGGGCTGAGGGAAAAAATAATCTTCCAGTTCATGTGCAGGAATTATCCAGTTTCTTGAGCCAACAACCACAGGAGGAGCATCCAGTTCATCGAATGCCAGCTCGGTAATTGTATGAGCCATATCTTTCAGGAACGATCCTCTTGATGAGGCATCACTGGTTAAGAGAATTCGACCTGTTTTCTTAACTGATTTAATTACAGGCTCATAATTGAAAGGAACCAGACTTCTTGCATCAATAATCTCGGCAGAAATATTGTGTTTCTCCTTTAGTATATCGGCTGCTTTAATTGCATTATAAAGAGTTGCACCAATACTTAGAATAGTAATGTCTGATCCTTCTCTTTTAATATCAGGCTCACCTAGTGGTATCTCATAGTACTCTTCAGGTACACCTTCTTTGTGGAACAGTTCACCAATATCATATATTCTCTGACTCTCGAAAAAGATTACCGGGTCGGTTCCCTGTAGAGCGGTGTTCATAAGGCCCTTGGCATCATAAGGAGTAGCAGGGAAGACAACTTTCAGTCCTGGGATATGAGCTACCAGGGAAGACCAATCCTGAGAGTGTTGTGCACCATATTTAGATCCGACGGAGACACGTATCACTACAGGCATTTTGATAAGATTTCCACTCATAGCCTGCCATTTGGGAAGTTGGTTGAAGACCTCATCACCTGAACGGCCAAGGAAATCGCAATACATGATCTCAGCGATCACACGACCACCGGCCATTCCATACCCGATAGCAGTTCCAACGATAGCACCTTCTGCGATCGGCGAGTTGAAAAGTCTCTGATAAGGCAGAGCCTCAGTCAGGCCACGATATACAGCAAATGCTCCTCCCCAATCACGATTTTCCTCACCATAGGCAACCAGGGTTGGATCTTTGTAAAAACGGTCGATAATTGCTTCGAAAAGGGCATCCTTCAGTTGGTAGGTCTTAAGCTTTGAAAATGGCTTGCCATTTGCGTCCAAACCAAATCTTTCCTTGTTTTTCAGTCCTTTAACTCTTGGGTTTTCATCCATTGGGTGGACGGTAACCGGAGTGCGGTCCTCCATGCTGTCCACGGATTCATTGGAGAACATCATCTCTCCGATAATCTCAGGATTCTGAATAAGGTCCATATGAGGGGACACCTGGTCGTCAATGGCCAGTCTCATAATTTCCATTATTATTTTTGTGATATCCTCTTTAACATTTTCCAGATCCGCTTGTCCACATACTGCGCTGCTAATAAGCTCTGTGCCATAAGAAACGATAGAATCCGCTTGTTCCCAAGCCTCTATTTCTTCCTTGGAACGGTATGACGAGGCATCTGAAGGAGAGTGTCCGGTAATACGATATGTTAATGTATCCAGCAGGGCGGGTCCTTTTTTCTCTTCCAGGATTTGTTTCTTGCGATGGAATGCATCAATAACGGCCAATGGGTTGTAGCCATCAACACGCTCAGAATGCATTTGCTCAGGATTAACCCCTGCACCCAAACGGGCGAGGATATCATATCCCATTGTTTCGCCACAAGTTTGGCCTCCCATACCATACTGGTTGTTCACGAAGTTGAATAAGATCGGCAAACCTCCATTATATGGTCCTTCCCATAATTCACGGAATTGATCCATGGAAGCGAATGATATTCCTTCCCAAACCGGTCCACAAGCAGCAGCGGCGTCACCGATATTGGCAACTACGATACCTTTTTTCAGATTCACTCTTTTGTAAAGGGCTGCTCCAACAGCGATATCTCCTGATCCACCAACGATGGCATTGTTAGGATAAACCCCAAATGGAGTGAAGAAAGCATGCATTGATCCACCAAGGCCTTTGTTGAAACCTGTCTCACGGGCAAAAATCTCAGCAAGCGTGCCATAAAGTAAAAATCTTACAGCCAGGCTTTTAATGTCACCTTTATGATCCTTCTCGATAATTCTGAGAATGCGACCTTCGAAGAAACTCTCCATTATATCTGTCAGCTCTTTCTCATTTAATTGATGAATAGCTGACAATCCTTTGGCAAGGATCTCTCCATGGCTCCTGTGAGAACCAAAAATCAAGTCGTCAATGCCCAGGTTATACGCCATGCCAACCGCTGAAGCCTCCTGACCTATTGAAAGGTGGGCAGGGCCAGGGTGGTTATAAGGTATACCATTGTATTCACCTGTTGTCTTAATCTTGTTAAGCATAGTTTCAAATTCCCTGATAACCTGCATATCGTGATAGATACGCATCAGGTCGGAATCTGAGAAGCTGCCTCTTTCCTCTTTCAGGCTTTTGTTGTACTGATTGACCGGGATTGGGTCAAATGTTATCTGGCCGGCTTTGCGGACTTCTTTCGGATCAATGAATTGACTTTTTGGCATTTTATGTTTTTTTTGTGGATGGGCACAAGGCCCCCGTCCCTACGTTGATTATTATTGCGGGCGGGCACAAGGCCCCCGTCCCTACGTTTTTATTATTATTGTTCAAAAACAATTTCGTGAAAAATTTCTGATACTGTTGGGTGGGGGAAAATGATTTCCTGCATATCTTTCACACGCATCTCCATCTCTATGGCCATTGCTGCTCCATATATAATTTCCGAGCTTGGGTTTCCATACATGTGAACCCCCAGTATTTCACCGTATTTCTCGCCGACTACTATTTTGGCGATACCGTTTTTCCCTTCGTTCTCAACTATAAAGCGTCCGGCATAAGCCATTGGCAAGGCAAGTGTTTTACATGCAATACCCTTGATTTCAGCCTCTTCTTGTGTCATTCCCACACATGCTATCTCGGGGTTTGAATAAACCACTGAAGGAACGGCATTATATCTCATCCTCTCGGGTTTTCTGAGCATATTATTGACAGCCACGATGGCCTCTCTGCTTGCCGTATGGGCTAACTGGGAGAAGCCTGTTATATCACCTGCTGCATAAATATTTGGAATGTTTGTTCTGCATCTCTCATCTATCTTCACTCCGCCATTTTTTGTCAACTCAACACCCAATTCTTCCAGGCCTATTCCTGATGAATTAGCTTTTCGACCGACACTTAGGAGTAGTTTTTCGGCCTCAATCTCAGATTTCCCATTCTTGTTTTCAAAGAGAACCTTCTTGCCGCTTATCTCAGTAACGGTGGTAGATGTATGAATTACAATCCCTTTTTTCTCCATGTCTTTGCGGAACATTGAACTGATTTCCTTATCGGTTCCCGAGAGTATCTCGTCCATCATCTCAAAAACGGTAACTTTTGTACCCATACTATTGAAGAAGCTGGCAAATTCCATTCCCACTACTCCTGCTCCAATTATATTCAGACTCTCAGGTACTTCTTCGATCTGCAAGATCTCCCTGCTAGTTATTGCCTTCTCTTTATTCAGACCTTTGATTGGAGGTACAACTGCCTCTGCTCCTGATGCCAGGAGGATATTCTTACAAGAGTATTCTTTATCTCCTGATGTTAACACCAGGTGATCCTGCTTTCGGCCGGTAATTTTAACTTCCTCCATGATTAGTTCCACATTGGCTTTCTTCATCTTGGCTCCAACGCCTCCAACCAATTTCCTGATCATCTTATTCTTGCGGGCCATGATTGCAGGGAAGTCATACGTGACATCTTTGCTCAAAATCCCGTACTTCTCACCAAATTTGGCGTTCTCGTACATTTTTGCTGAATAGAGGAGTGTTTTTGTTGGGATACATCCCTCGTTAAGGCAAACGCCTCCCAGTGTTCTTTTATCGAAAAGGACCACTTTCATTCCGGCTTTTCCGGCTAGTTCGGCAGCTACATACCCGGCTGATCCTGCGCCTATGATTCCAAGGTCATACATATTTTATAATGGTTAATTGTTAATTGTAAGGCTTAAGGCTTGGGGCTTAAGGCTTGAGGATAAGTATAAGTTTTGAGTATTAAGTATTGAGGTCATTTTTTAAATTGTCAGATTTTCTATTTGTTCTTTTATTTCGCGTAGGAAAGCAGAGGCGGGTGCACCATCGATTGCTCTGTGGTCGTATGTTAATGAGAGGCCTATGTAGGGTATGAATCCTATTATTCCTCCTCCTACGTCTCCCGGGCGGCTGATTATTGTGTTGACTCCCAGTATTCCTGACTGTGGCAGGTTGATTACCGGGGTGAACATCTCTACTCCAAAGGCTCCGAGGTTAGAAATAGTAAAAGTTGCAGTTGTTGGTGCTAGTAAATCGGGATCAACATTTCCTGATTTGCAGCTGTTAGCCAGTGCTTTAATCTCAGCTGACAGTTGTTCGATATTTAAGGCATCAGCATTTCTAAGTGTTGGGACCATCAGTCCACGTTCGGTATCAACTGCTATTCCCAGGTGAACTTTTGAGAATGTTCTTATTGAATCGCCGAGGAAATGACTGTTTATCTCAGGCATTTCCTTCAGTGCCTTAATAACAGCGAAGCACACCATGTCGTTTAGAGTGACATTCGGATATCCTTCTGTATCAACTTTTTTCTTGATCTCCTTCCTGAGGTTCAGCATAGCTCTTGCATCTGCGCTCATATGGTGGGTAAGTTGCGCTGAATTCTGCAGTGAAGCATGCATTTTTTCTGCAATTATTTTCCTGATGTTTGAAAGCTTCTTAACGCTTGATTCGGCACCCATTTCAATGCTTGCTTTTTGCAGATCCGAACTCAGTACCCTGCCTCCGGGGCCAGATCCTTGTATTGGAGCAGATAAGCCGGTCTGTTCTCCCATCTCAGCTGCCAATGGCGACATTCTGCCTCCGTTAGCAGCGTATTCGTCCACGTCTCTTTCAATAATTCTTCCACCTGGGCCTGTTCCTTTTAGGTTAGTAACGGGAACCCCTAGTGTTAGTGCTTTTCTTTTTGCTCTTGGGGAGATTTTTAGCTTACCGTCTTTCGAAACGTATCCCCCAGCATCCTGATACGCGTCGCTCCTCAGGACGCTCTCCCCCTTAGTCAAGTGGGAAAGATCTTCTGCTTGTCGGAGCGGAGCTGAGATCCCGACTTGTCGGGGCGTTTTTGGTCCTGCGTCTTTTGTCTTGATTTCGGAGAAATCTTCGCCGGCTTCTCCCATTATAAGGAGATTTTCCAGTACGGGTACTTCGTCGTCTTCTTCGGCTAGTATTTCAAGAATTGTTCCATCTTCAGGAGCCTCGAGCTCAAATACTGCCTTATCTGTTTCGTAGCGGATCAGGACATCTCCTTCTTTTACCTTATCTCCTTTTTTTATCAGAATTTCGGTTATTATGCATGATTCAACTGATTGTCCCTGGCGGGGCAAAATTACCGGAGTAGCCATTGTGATAATATCTTATTGATTAAAAAATCTTATAAACATGTAAATACAAGTTCGTTCCTTTTGACCTTTTTTATCTCGAAACGTGTTGATATTCAGGATAAATATTTATCTTTGCAAAGATAAGATATTCAACTTGTCTTTACAAGTTAAAAATGAAAAAAATAGCTCAACACCGGAAGTTATACGAAGTTCTCAGGAAGCATATTGAGGATGGAGTTTATAAGAACGGAGATCTTCTTCCTTCGGAGAATGATCTTTGCCGGACATATGGGCTAACCCGACCAACAGTTCGCAGGGCTCTTATAAGTCTTTCTTACGATGGTTATATTATCACTCAGCAGGGTAAGGGTAGTGTTGTTCAAAATACGTCAAAGGGCATAGGGATATTATCGGTAGCCGGAACGACATCTGCTCTCAGGAATCAGGCTTTAAGCACACAGCTGCTTTCGAAACCGGAGGTAAGGCAGTGGCCGGATCCATTTATCTATCCTTTAAGTAATCTTGAGATGGAGCTTGGTGCCATATTTCTTGAGCGTTTAAGGAAGTTGGAAGGCAAACCCATTTTTTACGATGTAAACTATCTTCCCAACCTTAACCTGCCTCGTTTTGGCACAAGGAAGTTTGAGAACGCCTCTCTTTTTGATATACTTCGTCAGTACTATAATATTGAAGTAAGAGGCGGTGAGCAGAAAATCAGGGCTATTAAAGCCGACTTAACTATCGCGGGCTACATGGGTGTGGAGGAAGGTTTTCCAATTCTACACCTGGAAAGAAAATTAACCACAAGCAGGATTGGATTCCATATTTATTCGTCGGTTTACTGCAATACCGATATCAATGCTATTTACGGGAGTTTTTGATATCGGGTCCATTTTTCCCCATCTTTATCTGGTTTTTATAACTAATTGCATTTTATAGCAACTGGACTAATATGAGTTTTATTGATATTCTAATTATAGGTATTTATATGGCGAGTATGATGGCTGTGGGCTTATGGTTCATGAATCGCAATAAAACAGCTGAGGATTACTATGTTAGCAGTCGATCAATGGGCCCCTGGCACATTGGATTGTCAGTCGTTGCTACTGACGTGGGCGGTGGTTTTTCAATCGGCTTGGGTGGATTGGGGTTTGCCATCGGCTTATCAGGCTCCTGGATGCTTTTAACCGGACTAATTGGAGCCTGGCTAAGCGCAGTGGTACTAGTCCCGACAATTTATCAGCTCGGACTCAAGCACCGATGGATGAGTTTTCCCGATTTGTTCGCACATTTTTTTAACCGGCCTGTTTTTATTGCTGCTGCTGTCATCTCAATGATCGGCTACCTTGGATTTACCAGCTCACAAATGCTGGCCGGAGCCAAGCTGGCCTCTGCAGCTTTTATCAACTTCAACCAGAATCAATTGCTTCTTATAATGGGAATAGTTGCAGTGGCTTATACAACTGTGGGTGGACTAAAAGCGGTGATTTACACAGACACGATACAATGGATTTTACTGATCGGGGGCTTGCTTTTTGTGGGGGTACCTCTGGGATTCATCAAGCTGGGAGGCATGGACGTGATACGTGAAACCGTTTCTTCAGATTTTTTAAAATTCAACCAGATCAGTTTCTCACAAGGGCTGAACTGGCTGCTGACTATCGTTCCCATCTGGTTTATTGGCATGACCTTATACCAGAGAATCTATGCCAGCAGGTCAAAAAGAGACGCACAAAAAGCATGGTTCATAGCTGGGGTTTTTGAATACCCGGTAATGGCCTTTCTTGGTGTTACTCTCGGCTTATTTGGAAGAGTGGCAGCTGACCATCACTATTTTGCCGAATTTGGATATGTAACTGCTGCCGGATTGGATCCAGAACTTGGTCTTCCCCTTTTCTTGAGAACTTTCATGCCCGTTGGATTTCTGGGGCTCCTTATGGCAGCTTATTTTTCAGCTATTATGTCAACTGCTGACAGCTGTCTCATGGCTGCCTCTGGCAATCTGACCCATGACCTTTTGGGCTGGTCGAAAAATCAGAAACGTCTCAAATGGTCTCGATTGCTAACCGGCCTCCTTGGAGCTCTGGCCATGCTGCTGGCCTGGAAAATGGAAAATGTTCTTGATCTAATGCTGCAATCATACGCCTTCATGGTGGGGGGATTGTTTGTTCCGGTTTTGGCAGCCCTGTTTTTCAAACGAAAAGATTCAAGAGCTGCCTTCATTGCCATGGTGAGTGGTGGCGGAATCACTCTGCTTTTGATTTTTCTGGATTTAACTCTGCCTATGGGTCTTGATCCCATAGTTTTCGGATTTGCTGCTTCATTAATTTCCTACCTGCTCACTGCACGAATCAATTCTACTAAGCAAAAAGAGGCATTTCAATAGACCACCGCCTCAATACATCAAGTTCCAATATTGTGCCGGGTTAATTTTTGTAACTTAACAGATCTTAAAATCTATACTCATGAAATCTAAGTTTTTCGCTATTGCTCTGTATGCAATATTTTTTTCTCTTTCTCTTCAGTCCCAAACCATTATGTCGCTAAGCGATAATATGGAGATTGCTTCTAATTCTGATATCAAGATTGAGGAGGGTGATTACGAATTAAGCGATAATGGCCAGTCGGGTATCATCAGGATAATTAATAAGGAGAATATTACTATTGATGGGGAGAATGTTAATGTCGATGGTGGTGATTTTGGCGGTTATCTGATATATATTGAGAATTCAAAAAACATCAGGATAAAGAATTTTGAATCGGTAAACTCTTTCTATTATGCCGTGAGGGCCAGGGAATCGGAGGAGATTACGATTCATGACAATAATTTTTCATACAACAAGAAGGATACTGTAGGCTGGATATTTATCTGGACAGGTGTGAATGAAGCTCTTGGTGGAGGAGTGCTTTTAAATGAGTGCCAGAATGGGGAAGTGTACGGAAATACAATGGTTCAGCAGAATGATGGTGTGGCCATGTACAATTGCAATACATTTGAAATACATGATAATATTCTCAACTGGAACTGTGGCTTTGGTATCAGGATGAATTATACTAACAGTTGTAACATTCATCACAACGACTGCTCCCATGTGAATAGGGAAACTGATCCCAGCGATTGTGCAGCAATACTCCTGATTGTGTCGAATAATAATACTGTTGAGTACAATGATCTGACATATTCCGGGGATGGTGTTTTTCTGGGACAGTACAAGCATTCGGATATACCCAATAATAATTATTTCGCCTACAACGATTGTTCCTATTCTCCTCACAATGCTATTGAAGCAACTTTTGCAGATGGGAATATTTATAAATACAACAAATGCAATTTCAGTCATTACGGCTTCTGGTTGGGATACAGTTTTAATACGCTTGTTGAAGGGAATGAGATAATAGGCAATTTTAATTCCGGGATTGCTGTTGACAGAGGATTCAACAATACATTCATTGAGAATGAGATTAGGGCCAATCCCTATGGATTTGAGCTATGGGAAGGTGGGATTATCAATCCCTATGGAGAGCAGTTTTCCCATGATTATGAGATTCAAAACAACCTCATTGAAGGGAATACCTGGGGTATTCATGCCAGGAATACCGAGCATATTGTGGCTCTGGATAATCAGTTTATACACAATAAGATAGATATGTATTTTGAAGGTGGTTCCTTTAATGACACCATTAGCGGTAACACACTCAGGAACCCTACAGAATACTTCATTCAAAACATGTCTACCGACAATATTTATGCTGAAAACAACACTTTTACTCCAAGCGACAGGGAGCTTATTCAGAGGAAAATGAGAGGAGATATCACTTGGCTCCCATTTAATGAAGATGGACAAAAAATTATTATGGAAATCCCGCCCTGTGATATGGCCGAACCCCCGGCTTCCTGGGTTAGTTATGCCGATCCGGGATTTGGAAACCGTATTGATGAGATATTGGAATGGGATTATGAGAACAAGAAAGTTGGGGATGCGTCAATTAAATTTAAAACCGGCAGGGGATGGGACGTTGGCTTGAATTACAGGCCGGGAGGTGATTCAATTGCAATGTGGAGTCTTACAGAAGATGACGTCCTTAGTGTCTGGATTAAGACTATCAAAAACCCAAAATACGGATTCCAGTATTTTCATGTAAGGGTAGGTAATTATGATCAGGGCTATTATAAGTATACGGCTCCTGCTTCTTATCTTAACAATGCTAATAATCGCTGGAGGCATTACAGTATTCCTTTGACGGGCAATTCCAACTGGGTGAGGGAGACTGTTGGAAGCATGGATCCTTCTCAGGTTCATTATGTGGAAATCCATGCTGATACCTGGGATCATGGCTATACCATCTGGCTCGACGGATTACAGTTTGGCGATTGTACACCTTCAGGGATCGATAATGTTGAAGCCCCGGAACAGTCGGGTAGCTATGCATATCCAAACCCATTTGCAGGAGAGACCACCATTGAATACCATTTGGAAAGCAGTCAGGATGTACAAATTAAAGTTTTTGCCCAGGATGGGAGGCTAGTCGCAACCCTTTTCCATGGCAACCAGGAGGCAGGTCCACAGAGGGTAGAATTCAATGCCAGTGATCTACCACCAGGCTTGTATTTTTACCAGTTGCGGACAGATGCAAAGGTTGAGACAAGAAAAATCCTAAAGATTTTTTGTCCGTAGGACATCAACAATTGTAGCAGAAGATGCCCGCGCAAAAAAAAATGCATACGCCGTAGGTGTTTAATAATTTGCATGTAATGTATTGATTGTTAATCCCCTACGGGGAAAAGGGTTTGTGTTTGGATGTGCTATTTAACTACAATTGTTTAATCCCTACGGGATAACCTGTCCCGAGCATCGGGAACCCTCCAAAATTCCAGCAAAGCGTGCGAATAACAGCAAGCATAGCGAGCAGCATCACCCA
>CAYXQX010000014.1:0-19519 GCA_964467485.1 uncultured Porphyromonadaceae bacterium
GCCATTGGGTTCGATAAAAAGCAAAATATTTTTTGCCAGGCGACGGCTAATGGAAAAATTGAAAGATTTTAGTTAAAAATTATCCCGTTCGCGGGATTTTTTTTAAACCTTTTTACCAATTTAGCATCTAAGTATTGAACATTAAATTACACACCGTGAAAAAACAATTTCTAAAATTAGCAGGGTTAGTTATCCTATTCGTTCTTCCTTTATCACTAATGGCCCAGGATCGTGGTCAGGGTAGAAATCAGGGAGACCGCGAAGCGCGTGCTAAGCAGCAAAAAGAAGCACTAAAGAAAACTCTTGATTTAAAGAAAGATCAAGTTGCTAAGTTTGATAAAATCTATAAAGATTTTGACAAAAAGCGTCAGGAACTTATGACTTCTATGAGTGATGGAGGTAATAGAGGCGCCATGCGTGAAAAGATGACTAAAATGAATACCACACGCGACGAAGCTTTGAAGAAAATTCTTGACAAAGGCCAGAAGAAAAAATTTGTGGTCTATATGAAAAAGCAAGCAGAGGCAAGACAGACCCGAGGTGATGGCGGAGGTCGCAGGTAGCTAATTAATAATTCTAACCGGGCCTTTGGTTTTACCTGATGGTCCTTCAATCACAATCGTATAATACCCCGCTTCTGGAAAATTTATTTCAGGGACGGGGTAAAGCGATTTATCTGCCTTGCTTTCGATAATTAGGTCCCAGCTCCATTGGTTTAGTCCTTTTGATGTCAGGAAGTCTTCTCTGTATACGCTTTCATTATTTTCTTTATAAAGGCCGATTGAAACATTTTCTATCTCAGGCCAAAAGAAGGATATCTGTAGTTCCCTGGTGGTTCTCAGATCCCAATCTCCACTGTAATCATTTTGAACAGGCAACTTACCGTCAATAGCAGTCATGAAAAATGATTCACCAGATAAAGAATTTGCATAGTACGACCTAACAGGTTCGGTATGGGCCAGAAACAGGCTCATTCCATGTGTTGCTGCCAGCAAATACTTATTGTTTTTTATGAATTTTAATTGATGGACACTTGTGGTTGGTAGTGCTTTGCTTAATGATATCCAATGGTCACCATTATCAGGTGAGCAATAAATGCCACGATCGGTTCCCACATATATTAACCCTGGTACTATTGGATCTTCAATAAGGCAATTTACTGATTCATAAGGCAGACCTTCACTTATATTGCTCCATGATTTGCCCAGATTATTTGACATTAAAATATAGGGGGAGTAATCATCGTTATCCATTCCTTTGGAGACTAAATAAATCTGGGAGTTGTTGTGTATACCAGGTATTAGTTTGAGGACTTTGTTTTTATCTATCCCCTTGGAAATCTCTATCCACCTGGTACCATCATTTCTGCTTACCCAAACAACTCCTTTTTCCGTACCTGCAAAAAGCAATCCTGGTGTTATAGGAGATTCTGCTAATGCAGTAATAGACCTGCTTTTTTTATCCTCATTTTCAGAATAACAAAGATCAGGACTTAGCCTTATCCACGAATCGCCTTGATTAATAGATTTATATACTTTATTGGCACCATAATATATAGTTTCTCCATCATGCTTTGAAATGAAATAGGGTGTGAACCAGCTGTTCCTCAGTGGTTTTTCGTCTGAATCAGGGCTTGGCTTAATGTGTCTTGTTTTGCCGCTGATCATGTTTTTAATACTCAGATAACCGTTCTGTGACTCGTAGAAAACAAGATTTTTATTTTCTGATGATTCAAAAGTGGAAAAGCCATCACCTCCCGACCAGGGATCAAGCCATACATATTCCCATGAGTTTTTGTTCATTCCAGGATCTTCAGGAATAACAAAACCTTTTACGCTGGAGTTATCCTGAGTGCCTCCATATATCCTCACAGTATCTTCATCTACAACACTAATATCATAAAACTCTGCTGCTGGTATGGTATTGCAATGCGACCATGAATCCCCTTTATTGTATGAGAGATAAACACCTCCATCATTTCCGAGAACAATATAGTTTGGATGAAGAGGATCTATATATAAGTCGTGTTGGTCGAGGTGCAAGGTATTCCCTGGATTTGGAAGAATGTGGTTTACTTGTCCTCCCATTCTAGAAAAGCTTTGTCCACCATCAGAAGAATTCATGAGATAGACCCCGAGAATATAGATGTCATTATGATCAAAGGGGGATACTCTAATATCTCCGAAAGCCCAACCGAATCCTGAATAATTCACAAGAGGATCAACATGAGTTTTTTTCCAGTTTTTACCAAAATCATTACTCCGATACACTTCGGCACCGATGAGTTTAGAAATGCTGTCTGTTTTTATTTTGTTTCGGTTGTCGACCAATGCATAAACAATCTCTGGTCTGGAGGAGCTTATAGCCAGTCCGATTCTCCCAATACCTTCATTAACAGGGAATCCTTTGTTGATGTGTTCCCAATTCTTACCCAGGTTTTCTGAGCGGTAAATGCCGGAGTTTTTTCCTGATGTCATGTCCCAGGCAGCTGCGTAGAGTATTCGATTAGCTGGGTCCCATGCAACATCAACTACTCCGGTACTATCGGAAATAAATAGAATATTTTCCCAGCTTTGTCCTTCATCCTGAGTCATAAACAAGCCACGTTGCTCATTTTTGGACCAGAAATGACCGATAGCTGCAACAAATACGATATCCGGATTTGAGGGATCAACTACCACCCTGCCAATATGATGGCTGTCTGTTAGCCCCATATTATACCAGTTTTTACCAGCATCTGTAGATTTATAGATTCCAGTTCCCGGGTAGGAGAACCCGCGCGAAGCTCTCAGATTTTCACCTGTTCCAAGATATAGAACATCAGGATTTGAAACAGAAATGGCGAGATCTCCAATACTATGGGTTAATTCATTAGTAAAGATGCATTCCCAATCAAAGCCCTGGTTTGTAGTTTTCCATAGGCTCCCGGCTCCAAATCCTGCATATATAACACCAGGCTGATCAATTGGGCAGTCGATAGTCTCAACTCTACCACCTTGGAACGAAGGACCGATAGAAATCCAGTTTATTCCAGCAAATGGGGAGTTATCTTCAAGGTATCTATGTAGCTCACCTCCAGAATAATAATCATCCAAATTAGTATTGTTGTCTTGCGTAATTGCCGGGTAACTATAAAAGAGACAGACTGCAATGCAAAATCCTTTAAGCGAACGTTCCAGTATCCTGTTTATCCACATACACTTTTCATATTATCTAAAGATGAATCCTTTATTTAATGGATCTGAAGGATCAAAAAAGAATTCATTTTGGCCGGTTATATAGGCTGTTCCTCCTACTTCCGGAATAACAGCCTCGTGGGGACCAAATTTCACTCTTTCCTTAACTTTCACATCCATGCATGTGCCCAAAATACTCTCAATAGTAATTGACTCTCCAATACTTATATCACCTTTCAAATGGTGTATAGCAGCTCTGGCGCTTACGCCCGTTCCGGTAGGGGAGCGGTCAACTTCCCCATCAGCGAAGATACATACGTTCCTGCTATGGTTTCCAGGATCTTCCGGACTACCTGTAAATATTGTCCCATACAGAAAACTTAAATCTTCGCTATAGGGGTGGTTGACGTCAAATTGATTAATAGCTGCATGTTTTATCCTTCTTCCTACATCGATTAGCTGGTTGTAGTTATCACTGCATAGCTGTAAGCCCAGAGGATCTGCCTCTGTAAAAGTATAGAAGGCTCCCCCATATGCTATATCAATAGTTATCTTGCCTATTCCCGGAACCTCCAATTCTTTCTGATTATGAAGAACAAAGGAAGGGACATTCTCAAAGTATACCCGCTTAATTCTCTGATTTTCAATAATCGCTCTGGCTGTAATCCTTCCGGGTGGTGCATCAATTCGAAGCACAGGCTCTTTGCCTTCAGCTTGAAAACGGCCAGTTTCATACATCAGGGTTGTTAAGGCAATAATAGCATGACCACACATTGAGGAATAACCTTCATTGTGAATAAAGAACACACCAAAATCTCCATCTTTTGTGACGGGAGGAGTGATAATTGCACCATACATATCTGCATGGCCTCTTGGTTCCCACATCAGTCCCGTACGAAGGTGGTCGTAGTGATTTTTAAAATAGCTGCTTTTTTCAAGTATGGTATTTCCCGGGATTTCAGGCAAACCATCTGTGATAACCCTCAGGGGTTCTCCAGCTGTGTGCATGTCGATAGTTTTTATCCTGGGCCAATCTTCTGGAGGTTCCCAGTTCCATCCTCTGAAAAAATTGCTCATATTATTATCTCAAAGCTTCTACTTCCTCAATGGTTTTTGGCTTTCTTTTTCCGAGTACCCGATATCCGGTTTCTGTTACCAGTATGTCTTCTTCGTTTCTAATACCGCTGAAATTTTTGTAAGCTTCAACCTTATCAAAATTTATAAAGTCTGTTAACTTATTCTCAGCTCTACGCATATCAATCAATTCCGGTATAAAATAGATACCTGGTTCAATAGTTGCGACAAATCCGGGTTCTAAGGGTCTGGCCAAACGTAATGATTTAAGTCCGAACTCAGTGCTTTTTGGCTTACCTGCATATCCAACGTATACCTCTCCAAGATTTTCCATGTCATGCACATCCATACCCATCATATGTCCTGTTCCACATGGGAAGAAAACTGCATGAGCACCTGCTTTAACGGCTGCATCAGGATCACCTTTCATTAAGCCCAGCTCAGACATTCCAACAACAATTTCTCTACAGGCAGCCAGGTGAACATCACGGAATGGCACTCCTGGGGCAAGCATGGAAAGGGCTGCTTCGTGTGATCGAAGTGTTATTTCATATATCTCTTTTTGTCTGGTTGTGAATGTCCTATCTACAGGGAAGGTGCTGGAAAGATCGCCGCTATAATTCAAAGCTGTTTCAGCCCCACAGTCGCAAAGTACCATGTCACCAGGTTTCAGGGTATTGCCATGGTAATGGTTATGGAGAGTCTGTCCATTGACAGTCATAATAATAGGGAATGAAATCTGACCACCGGCGGCAACTGCAACTTGTTGAGCGGCAGCGGCAAGTTCTGATTCCTTCATCCCTGCTCTTGCTAGTTTTATAGCAGCAACATGCATATCAACAGATGTGTCAACGGCTATTTCTATTTCTTTAACTTCCTCATCACTTTTGTAGTTCCTTAGGTTTACAACAGCTTGAATAAGCTCTACAGAAGATTTTGATCCTGAATCATTCGGATGGATGCCCATCAGGTTTAATAGTTTTATCTTATTCTCATGTCTGTAGGGGGGGAGGAAATGAATTTTGCGATTTTGCTTGCCCACTTTATTCAGATATCCTTCAAGCTCTGATAATGGTTTTACCTCTGTGATTCCGAAGGTCTGCCCTCTTTCCAGCAGAGTAGGTTGGGTGCCCATCCACACAATATCCTCAACCGTTAAATCATTGCCAAACACAATCTCTTTACCCTCATCCAAATCTATTATTGCCGCTAACTGAGGGAAATTTAAACCGAAAAAATACAGGAAAGTGCTGTCCTGACGAAAATGAAAAGTATTGTCGAAATAATTCATAGGACTATCATCATTGCCTAATAGCAGGATGACACCTTCTGAAACATTATTACTTAGTTTTTTTCTTCTCTCTGTGTACGTGTTTGCTGAAAACATATTTATATTTTTTATGGTTGAACTTTTGAACAAATTTATCAAGAACCTAAACAATATAAAACCAATAATGGATATTTGGCTAAATTTGTACACAAATTAGTCAATAATGAAGTATAAAAGAGGTTTTGCAAGTGATAATAATGCTGGTGTCCATCCAGAGATTTTTAAGGCAATGCTGGCATGTAATAATGGCCATGCCGTTGGCTATGGTGATGATCTGTACACAGAAAGGGCTGTTCGTGCTATCAGAAATCATTTTGGTGATACCACCGAGGCATATTTTGTTTTTAACGGCACGGCTGCAAATGTGGTAGGTCTGAAAAATATTACTCAATCTTTCAATTCCATTATATGTGCTGAAACCGCACATATTGAGGAAGATGAGTGTGGAGCTCCAGAGTATTTCACAGGATGCAAACTGCTGCCTGTAAGTGCAAACAATGGGAAGATTGATCCTGAAAGCATCAATCATCACCTTAAGGGCTTTGATTTTGAACATCATTCTCAGCCCAAGGTGCTTAGTATAACCCAGGCAACAGAGATGGGTACTGTGTACAGTGTTGAGGAGATAAGAGAGTTGGCCGACTTTGTTCATGAAAAGGGTTTGTTGCTGCATATGGATGGGGCCCGGCTGGCAAATGCAGCTGTTAGCCTGGGACTGGATATGGTTGATATTACCAGAAATGCCGGCGTGGATGTGCTTTCATTGGGTGCTACAAAAAATGGAGCTATGTATGGAGAGGCTATACTTCTCTTTACTCCCGGATTATCTGATTATTTTAAGTATTTCAGAAAGCAGAGTATGCAGCTTGCCTCCAAAATGAGGTATATTTCTGTCCAGTTTGAATCCTTGCTAACGAACGACCTGTGGAGAAAGAATGCTTCTCATGCTAATCAAATGGCCCGATTACTTTACGATCGTGTAAAAGGAATTAGTGGGGTAAAGGTTACGAGTGAGGTTGAATCCAATGGTGTTTTTGCTGTGATTCCTCCTGAAATAATCCCACGTCTACAGGAAGAATTCTTTTTTTATGTTTGGGATGACAAGACCTCAGAGGTGCGTTGGATGACCTCATGGGATACTCAGGTTGAGGATATTGAGCGCTTTGGTAAGCTCTTGGAGTCTCTCATCTCTTAGGATTATTACTGATAAAGCCTGCCATTATGTCTACGGCCGGCTTTTTGATATAGGAAGTCGATGGATTTTGAAGTAAGAAGATTTTTTATCAGTCTTGTATTCCCTGGAATGCTTTTACTCCTGATATGGATTGTGTTTATTATGGATCAATCTCTAGCTCTTGATTTGCATTATCATGGTTTATATCCCCGCAAGCTTTCAGGGTTGCAGGGGATCTTATTTAGCCCTCTTATACATGGAGATTATAAACATATAATTGCAAACTCTTTCCCTCTTCTGGTTCTGGGTACGGGGCTATTTTATTTTTATAGAGAAGTAGCTTTCAGAGTATTTATTCTAAGCTACTTTATGACTGGCTTATATGTTTGGATTGCAGCCCGTGAATCCTATCATATAGGAGCTAGTGGGCTGATATACAGTTTAGTTGGCTTTCTTTTCCTTAGTGGAATACTTAGGAAGCACCTGGGATTAATGGCAATCTCGCTGATTATTGTATTCCAGTATGGGAGTATGATATGGGGTATTTTTCCTATGGAAGAAAGAGTATCCTGGGAGTCTCATCTGCTTGGCTTGGTAGCAGGAATGACTTGGGCTGTCGTTTACAGGAAAGAAGGGCCTCAAAAAGGTGAAATGCCATGGAGCTCAACTGCTCCTCATAATGATATTGGTGAGGATGAGGATGAAGAATCAGGCCTTCCCTGGGATCAATATGAGATAGAAGGAAAAAGAAAGAAGGATATTAGCCTACCGGAATACAAAATGCCAAAATGGGAATCCGACTGGACTCAGCCTGATTAATAATTATTAACAATTACTTCATGAGTTACGTTTGGGGGCATGAGAAGCCATACAATGATTTTTCCAGTTACTTCAGAAGGCTGTTTTCCGAACGTGTTCAGAAGATTTCGATTGATGCAGGGTTTACATGTCCTAACAGGGATGGGAGCAAGGGTATTGGCGGTTGTACGTTCTGTGATAACAAGACCTTTAACCCCTCTTACTGCTTGCCTGAGAATTCCGTGACGAAACAGTTGGAACAAGGAATTTCATTTTTTAAAGATCGATATAAGTCCCAAAGATACCTGGCCTATTTCCAAGCTTATACAAATACTTATGCTTCTATTGAACATTTAAAAAATCTTTACGAAGAGGCTTTGTCTCATCCTGATGTTATTGGGCTGGTGATAGGTACACGACCAGATTGTATATCTGAGGAGTTGCTGGAATATTTGGACGATGTAGCCAGTGAAAAATTTGTCAGCTTGGAATTTGGTGTAGAATCTACCCTCGATCGCACCTTAGAAAGAGTCAATCGGGGACATTCTTTTAAAGATGTTACTGCTGCCATAGATGCATGTTCGGGGTGTCGGTTTAAGCTTGGATTACATTTGATACTGGGTCTTCCCGGAGAAACAGAATCTGACATTCTCTCGCACGCAGATACCATCTCCAAACTGGATTTTGATTTTCTTAAACTACATCAGCTTCAGATTATTAGAGGGACTAAGATGGAAAAGGAATATCAGGAATTACCCAATGATTTTATGAAATTTACAGCGGAGGAGTATATTGATTTAACGATAGGTTTTCTTGAACTGTTGAGGCCTGGGATTATTATGGAAAGGTTTATCAGTCAATCACCACCGGAAAAACTAATAGCACCAAAATGGGGTCTCAAGAATTTCGAATTTACAGCCAAGCTTGAAAACGAAATGAAACGCCGGAACACCTACCAAGGCCGCAGATATTTGTAAGGACGGGCACAAGGCCCCCTGACGGGCACAAAGCTCCCGTCCGTACACGGATTATTTTTCTGCCATTTTTTCCACCTGAGCCAGCACTCTCATGATATTACCGCCCCAGATCTTTTCAATATCCTTTTTGGAATATCCTCTTCTCACCAATTCAGTAGTAATATTACCCATTTCGCTAACGTCAGCACAATTTTCTATTCCACCACCTCCATCGAAATCAGTACCTATACCAACGTGGTCGATCCCTGCAACTTCAACCACATGATCGATATGATCAACCATAATTTTCACATTAGCCAGTTTCTCCGGATACTTATTTCTTAGTTCTCTAAAAGCTTTTCGGGCTATGTCCATTTCTTCTTTGGAAAGGTCCTGGAAATTATTGTATTTCTCTCTTAGAGCTTTCTCTTCAGCATCTTTGACAGGGTTTTTTTCGGGAGCTTTTAAATACCCGGACAATATACACATCTGCATTACTCCTCCATTTTCAGCGAGTTTTACAAGCATATCATCTTTCAAGTTTCTTGGGTTTTCACAAATAGCCCAGCAGCAAGAGTGTGATGCAATAATAGGAGCTTTACTTGCCTCTATCGCATCATAAAAGGATTTATCTGATGCATGAGACAGGTCAACCATTAAACCTAAGCGGTTCATTTCTTTCACCACTTCTAATCCGAAATCTGAGATACCATCATGCTCTGGTCCATTACGGTCGGTACTGGAATCGCAGATGGAGTTATTCTTGGTATGACATAGAGTTATGTATCTGGCTCCCTGGTCAAAAAGTTCTTTTACTTTATTGATATCTTCTCCTATAGGATAGCCATTTTCTGCACCGATAAAGATTGCTCTTTTACCTTCTTTTTCGAGTCGGTATGCATCTTCCGGGGTAAGGGCAAGTCCAACTATATCCTTATGTTTTTCAATGGTAGTATGAATGGCTTCGAAGGTTTTCATAGCTCTATCATAAGCTCTTTTATTGCCTTCTGCATCCCTGGGGCCCTGACCAACAAAAACTGCGAAAAAAGCACCATCAAGGCCGCCTTCCTTCATTCTGGGAAAGTCAACTCTTCCTCCACGGTTGTCTTTAACATTGTGACGTTCTCCCATATTGTAATCCGACCCGAACCGCATCGGTGTGTCATTATGAGTGTCGATGGTCAGAACTTGATCATGGATTTTTGCAGCTTTTTCAATTATTTGCTGTTCAGTTAGTTCGCTGGCGCAACCTGCAAAAAACAGGAACGCAAAAAGCATTGTGGAAACGGATAGAATAGAATTTTTCATTATATTTAAGTTTAGACAAACTAAAAGTAGAAAGAAAAACAGGCTATCTCTTTCTTTTAACTTTTTTTAACGATGGTTTGCCAAGCAAGAGTTGGATAAGATCTGGTCGTTTGAGTTTTTGCAATTCCCTCCTTATTTCTTCCTGCTCCTCCCGCTTATACCAGAAGAAAAAGCGTTTTTGAGCTTTTTTATCCTGAGGTTGTGTGTCGGAAAATACCGGCTTAAGAGTATATGGATCTAAACCTGTGTAAAACATTACGGTTGCCAGTGTCATTGGAGTAGGAGTGAAGTCCTGGACCTGCTCAAGGCGAAAATTCATGTCTTTTGTTTTGATAGCCAGTTCGGCCATATCAGTTTTTGTGCAGGCAGGATGAGCGGAAATGAAATATGGAATAAGCTGCTGTTTTAGATTAAATCTGGTATTTATTTTTTCAAAAATTTTCTGAAATTTAATGAACTGACTAAATGGAGGTTTTCTCATTACCTTCAATACTTTTGAATGAGTATGTTCAGGAGCGACCTTAAGTCTTCCGGATACATGATGGCGGATTAACTGTTCTGGGTATTGATCATGGCTGGGGTGTTTCTTCTGATTTTCAGATAGGAAAAGATCATATCGGATACCTGAGCTGACGAAAGCTTTTTTAATCCCCGGCAATTTTCTAACCTTATTATACAGGTTAATCAGAGGAGTGTGGTCTGTGTTTAGGTTTGGGCATATATCCGGATCGATGCAGGATGGTCTTTTGCATTTAAGACAAGGTCCAATTCTTTTTCCTGCCATTTGATACATATTGGCTGAGGGACCTCCCAGATCAGAAATATAACCTTTAAACCCGGGCATCTTACTTACATCAACAGCTTCCTGGATTACTGATTCCTGTGATCGACTTTGAATAAACTTTCCCTGATGAGCAGATATTGTGCAAAAAGCACATCCGCCAAAACATCCACGATGAATATTTATAGAGAAGCGGATCATTTCGAAAGCAGGAATGAGAGGTTTCTTCCAGTATCTGGGGTGAGGAAGACGGGTGAAAGGCAGATTATGTACAGCATCCAATTCCTCAGTGCTTGAGATTGGAAAGGATGGGTTTATCACTACTGTTCCAGCATCAACCTCTTGGGTCAATCGTGGTGCTTCCATAAGATTGGATGTCTCCTCAATAATTCGAAAATTCCAGGCAAAAGATTTCTTGTTTTGAAGACATTCACGATGAGAATTCAAGGAAATAGTTTCGAGACCTTCAATTTCCGGTATTTCTAATTCATCACGCTTTAAATATCCCAGTTGTGGGATTAAACGTAATGTATCCTGATTTTTCTCTTCTTTCAAAGCTTCCACTATTTGCCTGATGCATTTCTCTCCATTACCATAAACCAGATAATCAATATTTTTATCGGCTAGTAAAGATGGATGAAGTTTATCTGCCCAATAATCATAGTGGCTCAAACGTCTCAGGCTGGCCTCAATACCACCGGCAATGATCAGACTGTTGGGATAAAGTTTTCTCAGTATTGATGCATACACACTCACTGCCCTATCGGGTCTGAATCCTGCTTTATCTCCCGGAGTGTATGGATCGTTACTTCTCAGTCTTTTGTTGGCTGTATAATGATTGACCATTGAATCCATATTTCCGGCGCTTATTCCAAAGAATAACCTGGGGGTACCCATTTTTTTAAAGTCTCTTAGATCATCTTTCCAGTTTGGCTGGGGTACAACAGCAACTTTTAAGCCCATAGACTCCAATACTCTACCAATAACTGCAGTTCCGAATGCAGGATGGTCAACATAGGCATCTCCAGAGAACAATACTACATCTACTTCCTCCCAGCCTCTGCGATCCATTTCTTTTTTTGAAATAGGCAGCCACTGATTCTCATTGCAATGAGATGGATAATAATTGGGGTCTGGAATCACAGCTTTATTTTATGATAGAGTTATTTCGTTCAAGAATGGAACTGTCTCCATAACTTAGAAATCTGAATTCATTATTGAGGGCATATTTGTAAACTTCTCGCCAATCATCTCCAATAAATGCTGCTACCAACAGCAGCAATGTGCTTCCGGGCTGATGGAAATTAGTAATTAGTCGGTTAACCAAACGGAATTTATATCCAGGCACAATAATTAATCTTGTTGAGAATTCAATGCTAGAGAGTTTGTGGATTTTCAAATATTCCAAGATTGCCTCAAGACTATCCGATGTAGGTATATCATCTATATTATTGTATGGTTCCCATTGTTCAATGTTTAGATCCTGATTTGGGGTATCCGGGTTTTTGGCTAGTTTTCTTCCCAGCCAGTATAGGCTTTCCAGGGTTCGCAGAGATGTTGTCCCAATGGCTGTTATTCCCTTGTCTAGATATTTTATCAGTTTGGATATACTATTTTTATTGACAAGCAGGGATTCGACATGCATTAGATGATCCGAAATTTTTGCTGATTGAACTGGTCTGAAAGTACCAGCTCCAACGTGCAGGGTAACTTCTTCTATATCAATGCTTTTGTTCCTTAGTGCTTTAAAAACATTATCGGTGAAATGCAAACCGGCAGTTGGGGCTGCAACAGAACCATTTAATTGGGCATATACCGTTTGATACCATTCCTTGTCTTCCTTTCTAGCTTGACGGTTAAGGTAGGGTGGTATTGGCGTTGAGCCAGCTTTTTCCAGTATATCCGCAAAACTTATATTCTCATCCTGCCATTCAAATCTTATAAGAGATTGCTTATCTAGCCGGTCGATCAGAAGAACTTTTAAAACAATAACTTTATTATTAAAGGATATGCTTTGTTCGAGTGATCCATTTTTCCATTTTTTGGCATTGCCAATCATGCATACCCATTCAACAGAATTAGAGGCAGCAAAATTTAATTCATAGGATTTTGGTTTTATTGGCTCCAGGCAGAAGATTTCTATATTGGCTCCTGTACTCTTTTTGAAGTTGAGCCTTGCCTGTATCACTCTGGTATTGTTTCTTATTAACAGGTTGTTTTCGGGTAATACATCGCTAAGAGAGCAGAAAGGCATGCTGGAGATTTTTCCCTGTCGGTAATACAATAGTTTACTTTTATCCCTTTCATCCAGTGGTCTTTTGGCTATTCTCGAATCTGGAAGATCATAGTAGAAGTCCTTTATCTTTATGTCGGTGCTATATTTCATAAATAAGTTGAATGGCAAAAATAGCTAACTTTGAGGGATTTTAAACAGATTCAAAATTCATGAAAATCAAAATAGGTGATCACGTTCGTTTTTTAAACGATACAGGAGAGGGCAAAGTAGTAAAGCTTATGTCTGATAGATTAGTAGAAGTTAGAACTGCAGATGGTTGGGATATGCCCTATCCTGTGGATGAATTAATTGTGTTGCCTGATGAAGACGGCGGAGATGCTTATAAGCCTGAGCCAGCAACTGTTAACTTGGGCACAGCCAAAGAATCATCAGCTTTTGGAATGAAAAATGATCTTGTTATATCCTCTGATATATTTCTCTTAATAGTTCAGGATACAGAAAATAAGCAGTTTTCAGGTGTTCGGTTCTATCTGGTGAATGATACTCAACAGCAATTGGATTTTATTTATTATCGTATAGGTCTTTTATCTACCGTAATATCTGAAAGTGATTCACTTGAGCCTGGCACAAAGATATTCCTTGATGAACTAAACCTTGAAGCTTTATCAAGTATGAAGGGGTGGCAAATACAAGGTATCCTTTCAAATCCTGAGCAAAAATTCATTTCGCCTATTATAAACAACTATATTCCCTTCCAAACCAAGAAGTTTGCTTCACAAGGTGCTTATAGCGAAAATGACTTCCTTCACGAAGCTGCAATGCTTATACAATTGACTCCTGATCCTAAAGATTTATTGGACCAGTCTTTGGATTCTGTAGATATTGGGCAGATTGTGATGCAAAAAGAAAATGATAACATTGAGCTTAATAAGCCCAGGGTCTTCCATACTAGTAAGCCGGATCAGTCACCGAGGGAGATAGATCTCCATATCAATCGATTGGTTGATAAGGTTATAGGTCTATCTAATAGGGAGATACTAGGCATTCAAATGGATAAGTTCCATGAAGAGCTTAAGCATGCACTCACTTTGAAGGAGAGTTCAATTGTCTTTATTCATGGTATTGGTAATGGCACTTTGAAGAAGGAATTACGTAAGACCATAGAGCGTGATTATGATGTGTGTGAATATGAAGATGCTTCATTCAAAGAGTATGGTTTTGGGGCTACATTGTTGAGAATACGCCAGAATAAGTAACTTTGGCGCGATAGCAGGCTGTTCTATCGCTGATCAATTTTGATTGACCAGAGGAAAGTCCGGACAGCAAAGAGCGCCAGGCTTCTTAACGGGAAGGTATTGAGAGATACAGTAGTGTAGCAGAAAATAACCGTCCCAAATTATTGGGATAAGGGTGAAAAGGTGGAGTAAGAGCCCACCAGTTCGGGCGGTGACGTCAGAAGCTGTACACCTCCTGGGTTGAAAGACCATGTATACCGGCTTATTAGGGTTGCTCGCCCGATGCCGGGGGGTAGGTCGTTCGATTCCGTGAGTAATTGCGGAACTAGATAAATGATAGATATCCGATACTCGGGAAACAGGATCCGGCTTATAGGTCTGCTATTTTTTTTGTAATATGTATATGTTTTAGTACTTTTGAAACCTTATTATCAATTATTTAGCAGTTTAACACATATTAATAGTCAATAATTTTTTTTAAATTGGGGTTACCTTTTCATAAAGAACAGGATCAACAAATGATTCATTATACGGTCGAGGCCATCTTAAAAGGGCTGAAATCAAATGATAATGAAGTGTTGAATTTTATTTACAGGAAGTATTTTCCTGAGATCAGGTTCTTTGTAATAAAAAACAGTGGTTCGGATGAAGATGCACAGGATGTGTTTCAGGAAGCGATCATTATCATCTACAAGAAATTGCGTGATGGTGTTCTCGATCTGACATGCTCCTTCAAAACTTATCTGTACTCTGTTTGCCGGATTGTCTGGTTAAAACAACTGGAAAAACGAAAAATTAAGAAAGATGGTTTTTCAGACAATCAGGTTTTTGTAGATCTGCAAGAGGGGGTTGATGAAATGGCAGAAGAGCAAGAGCGGTATAAACTCTACCAGAAACATTTTCAGACTTTACATGTCGATTGTCAGACAATTCTGAAGCTGTTCCTGGAGAAAGTTCCACTCAAGGAAATTGCCAGCAGGATGAATATCAATAGCGAAAAGTACTTGAAGAAACGCAAGTTCCAATGCAAAGAGATTCTGGTGAAGCGGATACAAAATGATCCCAATTTTAAAAAATTAAAAGATGACTATTGACTTTTTTAATGCCGAATTAGTAGAATCATACCTTAATAACCAGCTATCGGCTGAAGAGGCGCTTAGATTTGAGCAAAATCTTAAAGACAACCCCGAATTTTCCGAATTTGTTTCCCTTTATCAGGATGTAGATATGGCAATATCTGAGCAGGATGTGATGGAGCTCAGAAATAGCTTGAATTCTGTTTATGAGATCGCTAGCGAGGATTGGATAGAAGAAATACCTATGATAATTACAGATTCTTTCGAAGAGGATTTATTCGATGCAGTTGAAGAAGAGGATATTATGAATCTAAGAGCTAGTCTTAATGACATCCATGATCTTAACCAGGAAGAACTCCATCCATCAGATGAGCTTTCAGGAATTGATTCATTAAATATGGATGAATTAGTGTCTCTTGTTGAGGGTGATGATGATTCTGACTTCAGTGAATCTCTGCTTGAGAAAGAAATTGGTCTGGCCATTGCCGAAGAGGATGTTATGGAGCTAAGAAATAAGCTTGGGTCAATAATTGAGCAGGTGAAAGCTCCTCCGAAGAGTATACCATTTTACAAAAGGATTTCCAGGCTTACAGCTGCAGCATCAATACTGCTTATTGTCTCGATTAGTGTAGTATCCTGGTATTCATTTAGTTACTCAGGCATGAGTCCTGAGAAGATTGTCAATAAATGCTATGTACCTATAGCCCCTGAGTCGCAGAAAAGGGGAGGTGATGTTAAGGATGCCGCACGAGCGAAACGTGATGCTCACGATAAATATAGAGATGGAGATTATCTAAGAGCTTTAGACGAATTTAAAGATTTACAATTGAATTATCCTGAATTTAGGAATGATAATGGAATCATTTCATACATTGGGAGTTGCTACTTTGCAACCGGTCAGAATGATAAGGCAATCAAGCAGTTTGAAATTGTGTTTAATGATAAAACCAATGCACTGGTTGATAGAGCCGAATGGTACCTTGCAGGGTGTTATATGAGAAATGACGAATTAATAGATGATGCTATGAAGATATATCAACGAATAGCGCGAACACCTGATCACCAATACTTTGAAGATAATAGGAAACTATTAAAGAAATTAAAGAGATAAGTAACCTATCATCAGAATCACCCACCTTACAGATTCAAAATCCTGGTCAATCCTTTGACCGGGATTTTGCATTTAGGGACATGGCTAGTAGGAGAATTAGTGCAAC
This sequence comes from uncultured Porphyromonadaceae bacterium, assembly GCA_964467485.1. Lineage (GTDB taxonomy): Bacteria > Bacteroidota > Bacteroidia > Bacteroidales > UBA12481 > JAUVKA01. The sequence continues at coordinate 16,362 of CAYXQX010000014.1, forward strand.
AATAATAACTCCTCCTGCATACCATGGCCACTTCTTATTTTTCTTTTTTATATCAATATTTGTATCCCTGCCAAGCTGTATAAAGCCCGACCAGAAATATGGATGGGCATTGAGCTTACTTGCATTAGAAAGGAAATTTAGTTTGGCAGAACGAAGAGCTTCAGCTACCGACATGTCCAAGGCTAAGTCGCGGTAAAACCTGTCAATCAGTTGCATACTGGTTTGGTCATCCACTGACCATAAAGTCATAACTACAGATGAAGAGCCTGCCAAAATAAAAGTTCTTGATAAGCTTAGAACACCTTCTCCTGCAATTAATTCTCCAGTTCCAGAATTACAGGCGCTCAGTACTGTGAGTGATGCATTGAGATCCATATTACGAATTTCATTTGCATATAGCCTCCCCTTTTCATAATTATCGGCTAAAGGTGTAAATGCCAGAAAGGAATTATCTGGCTTTACTTCATCCATTATGGAATGCATAGCCAAATGAAGGATATTGAAATCGCCAGCTTCATCCTTGAATTTTTTTTCGGTGGCCCTGTTTTTAGCGTATGTTTTAGCTTTATATCTATTTTTAATCAGTTTTACTTCCTTGAGTGTTCCTGGTAATGCATGAAGAATAGGTTCCCATATTTTCCAGATTGAGTCTGTTTCCATACACTCGATCTCATATGAGGGAGCCATTGCCAAAACAGTTTTCAGGACAGGCTTTTGGTTCTCTTTCTTGTAGGCCCACAGTGCAGCATTATAGGAATAAGAAATCTGATTTTTCAGGATGAAGTATTGTTGGCTCCGAAAATCTGAACCTAATTGAAAAGATTCTGATGTAATCAAAGTTTCAAAAGGAATCAGGGCTAGGAACTCATCAGGAAGAATAATAATTTTTTTATTCTCAATCAATTTGTCAAAAGGATGAATCAGCATTCGGTACAGTTCCCAACCCAGTGCCTGATAGTTTTTGACGTCAGTTTTTGAATAATCGTATTTGGTTAGTTTTAGCATTTTACTGAATTCCAGTATTTGTTCTCGTAGTTCATTTGCATTTGGGATAGCTCGGTAAATTGTTGAATCAGAACTCATGAAAACCTGATGCAGCATTTTTTTAGAGAAGAAATAATTAATCATTACCTGATCGTCCTCAAGCATTGCTCTTATCTTATAAGGAGGAAATGAAGCATTTTGAAGATTGGCATTTTTTAAATCTGAAAAATTCTCATTGATGAAATTATTCAGACTGTCTAATTGTTTTTCTTTGAGGAATTTGATGCTCTGGAGTGAGCTTTGATCTTCTTCTCCTGATATGCCAGTCTCCAATATCCTGTTTTCATAATCAGCAATTTCTCGATTAAGTTGTTTTTCTTGATCGATTATTTCAGGTGGAAGAGAAAGGTTTTTATTCTCAGATATAAGAAGCATATCCCATAAGCTGGCAGCCTTTCCACTTTCAATGCTCTCCATGGCTTCGTTAGCAATATCATCGTAGTTGGAGGATGGAAGGATATTCCACAATACATCAAGTTTCTCTGCATAACTTTCCTTAGCTAGCCTGGATAAATTTGTTTTTGATTCCTCGTTGTCTAGAATCTTTCTTAATGAGTCAATACAAGTAACAGCAAGCTGATAGTTTTCAAGGGAGGCATAATATTTTGAAGTATCAATATCAGCATTTCCCCAATCGTTAAATATTCTCGCACGGAACTTAATTCCTTCAATCACTTTGTTTGGGGAATTGGACAAAACTATTTCCGGAACTTGAGGTGAATAGTCAGTCTTTGCAGGTATTCCTGTCAGCAAGCTCAAACCATGGTCTGTATTCACAATTGCAGACTTGTATTCTTCTCTTTCACTTTGCATTGTGCCTAGTTGAAAATAAGCTGTAGCCATCTGTGATTCGGTAACACCTGGGATTTTTGATCCTTCAACAATTACCTGATTAACCAATTTGTATGCTTTTTCAATATCTAAACTATCCAGTTTCATCAGCCAGTTGGAGTAGTTTAGAGTATAAAGAACCCATGAATTATCAAATTTTTTTGTTTCGTAAATTGAAGTTGCATTTTTGAAATGAAGCAAAGCGTTTAAGGTATCTTTTTTTGCTCTGTATGACACCCCCATATTATTGTTTATCCTCGGGAGTTTTGTGGTATCCCACTCTTTCGACAGCTCCATGCTCATTTGGAATGCATTTATAGCATCGTCATGTTTGCCCAAGGCCTTGAATTTCAATCCAATATTATTCAAAGTAGCAGATTTTTGTCCTGAGAAATACTTTCGGTCCTCTATCTCGAGTGAAGGATTTTCCAGCTGTTTGTTGATCTGGCTCAAGGCTTCGTTGTAGTATTTGTCTACTTCTCCAAGCTCGCCTAATCCTCTATATGCGTTACCAATATTTAGGTACAATCCAGGTAATACTCGTGTTGGTAAGGATTCGCTTTGATTGAAATATTCAAGGGCAATAAGGTATATAGGGATTGATTCTGATAAAAAACCTTGTTTTTTTAAGCCCAAAGCCAAGAGGTTTAAAAGGCGCCCCACTTCATAAAAGTATTTATTTTCAGTTACCTGAGGTTTGATCTTTGAAAGTGGGGTTAATAAATCTGTTAGGAGTGAGTATTGTCTACTTCCATAAATTGAAGCTGACAAAGAATATGCTAAATCGATCCAGTCGTCGGCAGGGTATTGCTTAGGATTGTTTTCTATTCCATTAAAAAAATCTTTAAAATTGGCTCTAACCTTATCTGTTTCATTGTTGTTGAAATGCTGTTTTGCCTGATGAATGTAGGTGAGTGATTCCTTACCGGATATTATTGAATCTTCAGATTGTCCATACAAATGGGCCTGGAAAAAAGGCCCAAAAAAAACTATAAAAAAAATGAATCCTTGAATTTTGTTCACAATGTGCTCTTAAATACTCTGTTTATCCAGTATAAAAATGAGAAAAAAACTCTGAAATACCCTGTATTAGGAAAAAACAAAAAATGAATAAAAAATTATCCTTATGTAAATCGCTGAATAATAGTTGTTTAAAAAATAATTCAAAAAAAATTTTAAAACAAGGGTTACCTTTTATATCAATATGGAATTAAGAAATACAAATTACTAAGTGGATCGTATAACAAACGCATAATTGAGAGGGAATAATGATGAAAAATTTA
>CAYXQX010000015.1:0-16812 GCA_964467485.1 uncultured Porphyromonadaceae bacterium
GTCGGTTAAGAACAAAGCTGCCAGGAGCGGTATTTCAATCGATGAACAGGTACAATTAGAAGCTGCCTATACCCTGAAAAACTCAAAAAAGCAATAGTCTATTTCACTTTTGTTTTGCCAATCGTGAGCAGTATTACTCCTGCTAATGACAAAGCGCCACCTATAAGTTGGTATGTTTCGGGGACCAGCCCGAAAACGAGAAAGGCACTTATCAGGATCCATATACTTTTAGTGTTAACAAGGATGGACATTCTTATAGCCTGAATGTATTTAAGTGCTGAATAGGCAGCAACCATAGTAATTAGAGCTTCAAGGAGCGATCCAATAGCCATATTAAGGTAAGCCCGACCGGGAATATTGAGGTCGAGATCCATTGAAAGAAACAAGGCAATAAATACTAAAAGGAGCAGTATTACTCTGATCAGGGATAATAGGGATGGGCTTACTTGCTTTATTTGTTTGCGGCCAATAATTGTACCTGTTGCAAACATGAGGGAAGCGAGTATTATCCACTCAGTTCCAGGGATGAAAAGTCCGCTTGCCAAGGCACCGGATTTAAAGGAAATAGCGAAAATCCCTGATATTGCCAGAATGACGCCAAGAATTTCAAGCCGGCTATATATTTCTTTAAGGAGAATAATGCCAAAGAGGGTGACAAAAACAGGCCCGGCATTGCCAAGAAAGGACACTATTGCCGGGTTCTCGACTTTTTTTAGGGCTATATAGAAAAATGCTGTACCCAGGGCCTCAAACATTCCCACCAGGAAGGTATATAGGTGTCCTTTCTGGCTGAGTGTACGTATTTCCTTTATGTCGCCTGAAATAATAATGTATGCCAAGAGCCATACAAGTCCCATGCTGAACCACACCAGTCCGAACTGAACGAAATGAATAGTGTTAAGGGCCGATTTGCTGAAAATAAAAGAATTAGCCAGGGCAAGAGCGGCTACCAGAGCCAGGATATTTCCTTTTGTCCGATTTTTTATCATGAATTATTTGTCAAGTCTCTTTCTCAGGCTTTCTGTTTGGTTTTCAAATCCGGCTTTTCCAAGAAGGGCAAACATATTATTCTTATATGCTTCTACACCAGGTTGATCAAAAGGGTTAACTCCCAGCATGTATCCTGATAATCCGCAGGATAGCTCAAAGAAATACATAAGGGCACCTAATTCTTTTTCCTTAAGTTGATCGAGTTGGATCTGAATTACAGGAATTCCACCATCCATGTGTGCTATGAGTGTTCCCAGGGCTGCCTGACTATTGATTTCTTCTATTCTTTTGCCTGAGATATAGTTAAGTTGATCGAAGTCATTATCATCTTTAGGTACTCTGAGTTCTTTAAGAGCTTTATTCACTGTAATGAAGGTCTCAAACAAATTTCTTGGTCCATCCTGAATATACTGACCCATCGAATGGAGGTCGGTGGTAAAGTCAACACTGGCGGGAAAAATTCCTTTTCCATCCTTGCCTTCGCTCTCGCCGAAGAGTTGTTTCCACCACTCCGAAACAAAATGCAGTCGGGGATTGAAATTAGTTAGTATCTCGATAGTTTTCCCTTTATCCAAAAGAGCATTTCTAATGGCGGCATATATTATTGCGGGGTTTTCGCCATTCTCTATGTCAGGGGCTGTTGCCTTCATCATTTCGATTGCTCCGGCGATAAACTCTTTAATATCATAACCAGCAAGGGCAATTGGAACGAGTCCAACGGGGGTAAGAACAGAGTATCTGCCACCAATATCATCAGGAATAATAAAAGTTTTATAGTTCTCCTGCTCTGCCATAGTTCTTAGAGCACCTTTTGAAGAATCCGTTATAGCAATTACTTTTTCTCTTGCCACTGATTTACCGTATTTGTTTATCAATGCGATATTAAGTATCCGAAAGGCTAAAGCTGGTTCTGTTGTTTTTCCTGATTTTGAAATCACTACGATGCCCCAGTTTTTCTTCTCCAGATATTCAAGAAGGTCGACAAGATACTCTTCACTCAGATGGTGGCCTGCATAATGTATCTCCGGTCCAGGCATATTGATGCCGAAAGGAGGGGTAAGAGCATCCAGTACTGCTTTTGTTCCCAAGTATGAGCCGCCAATACCGATAAGCACAATACAATCAATATTTTTCCTGAAATCAGCAGCTGTTTTAATTATATCATCAGCTTGGAGGGAAGCCTCCTCAGGAAGGTTTAACCAACCGAGGAAGTCATTTCCTTTGCCGGTTTTATTGTGGATTAATTCAAGAGATTCCCTTGCAGCGGGGTAGTATGAAGCGAGTTCATTTTCACTAACCCAGGCCTCTGTTGTTTTTATATTGATTTTAAAATTATTCATGTTCAACTAATATTTTCTGTTAGTAATCTTATTTCGATTCCCGGGGATATTTTTTCATACAGGATATTGTAAACAGCCTCTGTTATTGGCATGTTAACCAGTAGTTTCCGATTAATTTCGTGTATACATTTGACTGCATGATAGCCTTCCGCCACCATATTCATTTCCATTATAGCAGAGTTTACCGAATAGCCCTTTCCGATCATGGTTCCAAAGGTGCGATTTCGGCTAAATTGCGAGTAGGCAGTTACCAGGAGGTCGCCAAGGTAAGAAGAGCCTTTAGTATCTCTTATTCTTGAATCTGCCCGATTAAGAAACCTGTCTATTTCCTGAATAGCATTTGAGATGAGTACTGCCTGAAAATTATCGCCATAATTTAGGGAATGGCATATCCCGGCAGCAATGGCCATCACATTTTTCAGGGCTGCCGAATATTCTGTGCCATAGACATCCTCATTAACTGATGTTTTGATAAAGGAGGAGTTTAGTAACTCTGATATCTCTCTTCCAAACTTTGATTGACCGGCAGCTATTGTTAGGTAGGATAGTTTCTCCATAGCCACTTCTTCGGCATGAGATGGGCCTGAGATAACTGCATATTTGTCTGGATCAACTTTATGAGTAACTCTGAAATAGTCGGCGATTAAAATATTGTCGCCTGGGATTATTCCCTTAATTGCTGAAACTACATATTTATCACTGAGGTTTTTTTCCAGGGAGGAAAGGCTCTCTTTCAGGTATACTGAAGGCACAACAAAAAGCAGAATATTACTATTTTCCACAGCCTCGTTAAAGTTGTTGTAGAATGTAACATGCTCTGTATCAAGATTCAGTGAGCTGAGGTAATCGGGGTTTCTTTTATGTTTCAGTATATATTCGAGTCTTGTTTTATTACGAACATACCACCCGGGCTGGTTGCCTTTCTCCAGCAACATTTTCATTATTGCTGTTGCCCAGCTCCCGTCACCAATTATAGTTATTTCAGAGGCGCTCATTTTACTTTGGCTATCCATTCCATAAGCTCATTCTTTGATGGGTTCTTTAGTCCGAGTTTATTTTTTTTATTCACGCCGCATAAATCCTGATGCAACTTGTTAGGATTTAGATTTTTAAGGTCGGTTACCATATGAACTCCACATTTCTGGACTAATGGCACCCATTCCACTGGTATACCAAGCTCGATAAATTTTTCATCGCCATCAATTTCAATCTTTTTCTCTGGTCTCATTTGAGGGAAGAAGAGAACATCCTGAATTGAGGCAGCGTTTGTCATTATCATTGCCAATCTATCGATACCAATTCCCAGGCCTGATGTTGGAGGCATTCCTTGTTCGATAGCCCTGAGGAAATCTTCATCAAGCATCATAGCTTCTTCATCGCCTCTTTTTGCAAGGAGAAGTTGTTCCTCAAACCTTTCGCGCTGGTCAATAGGGTCGTTTAGCTCGGAGTAGGCGTTACATATTTCTTTACCATTGCAAATTGCTTCGAATCTCTCTACCAATCCTTTAGAGCTTCTGTGCTTTTTGGCCAGAGGCGACATTTCAATCGGGTAATCGGTTATGAAGGTTGGCTGAATCAGTTTGCTTTCACAATACTCACCAAAGATTTCATCGATTAGCTTTCCTTTACCCATGCTTGGGTCTGTTTCGATCTTAAGCTTGTCGCATGTTTCGATAAGTTGTTTCTCATCCATCTCGCTCACATCGATTTTGGTGAAGTGCTCAATAGCTTCGAACATTGTAAATCTTTTCCATGGGCGCTTAAAATCAACCAAATTATCACCCACTTGTACTTTTGTTGTACCGTGAAGGTCGAGTGCTATTTTCTCCACCATTTCTTCAACAGTTTCCATCATCCAGAAATAATCTTTGTATGCCACATACAATTCCATCTGGGTGAATTCAGGGTTATGGAAGCGATCCATTCCTTCGTTACGGAAATCCTTAGCGAACTCATAAACGCCATCAAACCCTCCAACTATGAGTTTTTTAAGATAAAGCTCATTAGCTATTCTCAGATAGAGGGTTTGGTTTAATGTATTATGATGTGTTTTGAATGGCCGGGCTGCCGCTCCACCATAGATTGGTTGAAGGATGGGAGTCTCTACCTCGAGGTAACCTTTGTCATCCAGGTAGTTTCTCATTGACCTAACCAGGAGGGATCTTTTCACGAAGGTATCTTTTACCTGCGGGTTAACTATCAGGTCGAGGTATCTTTGTCTGTAACGTTGCTCCGGATCGGTGAAAGCATCAAATGTTTGTCCGTCTTTCTCTTTCACAACAGGTAATGGACGTATAGATTTGCTCAAGATGGTCAACTCTTTGGCGAAAACGCTCAACTCTCCAACCTGGGTTATAAAGGCATATCCTTTTATGCCAACCAAGTCGCCTATATCTAATAGTCGTTTAAATACTGTGTTATATAGTGTTTTGTCTTCTCCCGGGCAAATTTCGTCTCTATTGAAATATATTTGTATCCTGCCTTGTGAGTCCTGCAATTCTGCAAATGAGGCTTTGCCCATGATTCTTCTGCCCATGATTCTGCCGGCAATACATACTTCCTGAAAATTATTTTTCTCGGGATCGTAGTTTTTTTTGATTTCAGAAGTAAGTGTATTAACCGGATATTTCTCTGCAGGGTAAGGATTGATCCCTAAGTTTTGAATTTCCTGGAGGGAATTTCTCCTTATCATTTCCTGTTCGCTGTATTCCGCCATGTTTCCCTTAATTTGAGTTTTTGCAAAGATACTTTACTACAAGGTTTAATCAAACAGCAAAAAATGCTATCTTTAAGTCTTGCCAAAATGTATTCCTGTTTACGTGGAGAAATCGTGGAAATTTTTACCTGAACCGAATCCTTTACTGGTTGAAAACCTGTCGGAGGAACTCAAGATCGATGATATTCTTGCATATCTTCTTGTGCAGCGTGGCATAAGGGATTTTATAGAAGCGCGATCCTTTTTCCGACCTCAGTTAGAGGGCCTTCATAACCCATTCTTGATGAAGGATATGGATAAGGCTGTTATAAGGTTGAAAAAGGCTATTGATAATCAGGAGAAAGTTTTGGTTTATGGGGACTATGATGTTGATGGCACTACTTCAGTGGCCTTGATGTATTCATTTTTAAGGGAAAGGATTGAGGATATTGGGTTTTACATACCAGAGAGGTATGCGGAGGGGTATGGGATTTCTTATCCGGGTATTAATTATGCGGAGGAAAATGGTTACAGTCTGATTATAGCTCTTGACTGTGGTATAAAAGCAATAGAAAAGATTGAATACGCTAGTAATAAGGGCATTGATTTCATTATTTGTGATCATCATCTGCCTGGAGATGAATTACCTGATGCTGTTGCTATCCTTGATCCCAAAAGGCCCGGTTGTGAATATCCTTACAAGGAGTTGTCGGGTTGTGGTGTAGGATTTAAGTTATTGCAGGCTTACTCACTGAGAAATGGGATTCCATTTTCTACCATAGGTGCATATTTGGATTTGGTTGCTGTGAGTATTGCATCTGATCTGGTCCCTATGACAGGAGAGAATAAGATACTTGCCTATCATGGACTTCTGAAGATGAATAGTGATCCAGTTCCCGGGCTGAAAGCTCTGATGATAGTGTCAAATGTGGGAGTGAAGCCTGTGACTATTACGGATATTGTGTTTAAGGTTGGGCCACGGATAAATGCAGCTGGAAGGGTTTCCTCTGGAGCCAGTTCTGTTAAATTATTGATTTCACAGAATCACCAGGAGGCCCAGGTGCTTGGTGAACAAATTAACTCATATAATGACCATCGCAAGAGTATTGATGGGGATATTACTGAGAAAGCCATGAAGATGGTGGAGGAGCAGGACAAGATAAAAATTAGAAAAACAACAGTTTTATTCAAGCCCGACTGGCATATGGGCGTAGTTGGGATAGTTGCTTCCCGCCTTATCGAGCATTATTATCGACCTACGGTTGTTCTTACCCGGTCAAATGGTATGGCCACAGGATCGGCAAGATCGGTTGATGGGTATGATATTTATAATGCCATAAATAGCTGTAGTGACCTTCTCGAAAGTTTTGGCGGGCATAAATATGCTGCAGGGCTATCTTTGCCAATTGAAAATATCGACAAATTTTCTGAGAGATTTGAGGCCTTTGTAGCATCTACAATTACTGAAGATCAAATGAAACCACAGATCTTTGTCGACAAAGAAATTCTGTTGTCTGATATTACTCAAAAGTTTTTCAGGATACTCAAGCAGTTTGAACCCTTTGGTCCGGAGAATCTTGCACCAGTTTTTGTTGCCAGGAATGTTTGCGACACGGGAAAAAGCAGACAGGTGGGACGAGGTTGGGAGCACCTTAAGCTAAGCATTACAGATAGTCAGTCAGGAGATTGTGAGGTTGAAGCTATCGCATTTAATAAGGGGCATTTGTTTAATGATATACATAAAGGCAAATCATTTGACCTTTGCTTCAGTATAGAGGAAAATGTTTTCCGTGGTGTATCAAGCATCCAGCTAATGGTTAAGGATTTAAGGTTCATTTAGGATTTTCTTGTCACTTTCCACACAATTGTTAAAAACCCATAGTCTGCTAAGCTATTTGGTTTCGTATAATATTATAATTTTGACCCAGATCTGTGGTAGCAGATTTTAACGGTAATTTGACTTATTTCATGGGAAAAGTAATTTCTATAGCGAATCAAAAAGGAGGGGTGGGAAAAACCACCACAGCTATTAATCTGGCTGCTAGTCTGGCTGTCCTGGAGCATAAAGTACTTTTGGTTGACGCAGATCCTCAGGCGAATGCGACATCAGGAGCAGGTTTCGATGTTCGTAACATCAAAACAAGTATTTATGAAACCATTGTTGATGAAGTTAATCCAAAGGATATCATACTGCATACAGAGATACCTGGGTTTGATTTGCTGCCAGCCAATATAGATCTGGTAGGTGCTGAGATTGAAATGCTCAATCTTCCTAACAGGGAAAAAATGATGGCACAGGTAGTAAATGGAGTTAAAGAGAATTATGATTTTGTGTTAATCGACTGTTCTCCTTCATTAGGATTGCTGACTGTTAACGCTTTAACTGCTGCTGATTCTGTGTTGATTCCTGTGCAATGTGAATATTTTGCTCTTGAAGGATTGGGTAAACTGCTTAATACTATAAAAATCATTCAATCCAGGCTGAATCCCGACCTGCAGATTGAGGGATTTTTGCTCACTATGTTTGATTCGCGACTAAAGTTATCAAACCAGGTTTTTGATGAGGTTAAAAAGCACTTTCAGGATATGGTTTTTGATACCATTATTCAGCGGAATGTTAAGCTCGGAGAGGCACCAAGTTATGGTCAGCCTGTGGTAATGTATGATGCTGATTCAAGAGGTTCAATAAACTATCTGAACCTTGCCAGAGAGATATTGCAGAAGAATGGCTTAACCCAAATGGATGAATCAGAGAAGATTATAGAAGTTTAGTGATATGAATGCAAAAAAGAGTGCCCTTGGACGTGGATTGGGAGCATTGATTGAAGACGCCAATGTAAAGCCCGAAGCTTCAATCAATGAGATAGATGTTGATCTTATTGAGGCTAATCCTTATCAGCCCAGAACACAGTTTGATGATGATACCCTTAATGAGTTGGCTCGTTCTATCAAGAAACTGGGTATAATTCAGCCTATTACGGTACGCAAAATCAGGGCAGGCAAATATCAGCTTATTTCGGGGGAACGTAGATTCAGGGCATCCAAAAGGGCAGGTTTAAAAACAATACCTGCATATGTAAGGACAGCTGATGATCAGGCTATGCTTGAGCTGGCTCTTGTTGAAAATATTCAGAGAGATGATCTTGATGCCATTGAGGTTGCCATATCCTATCAGCGATTGATGGAAGAATGCGATCTTACCCAGGAAACATTAAGCGAGAGAGTAGGAAAGAAAAGATCGACGGTTTCCAATTACCTCCGTTTACTCAAGCTTCCTGCTGAAATTCAACTTGGCATTAGGTCGAAGGACGTTAGCATGGGCCATGCTCGTGCGCTTGTAAATGTTGATGATCCTGAAGTTCAACTAAATTTTTTCAAGGAGATTCTGGATCAGGATTTGTCTGTAAGACAGACAGAAGAGATGGTTAGGATGCAGAAAGCTGGTGGGAGTAACGATGTTAAGCGTAAGGCTAAGACTTCTGCAGACGTACCAAAAGAGTACCAAAAGCTGAAATCCCAGCTTTCAAATCATTTTAAAACCAAAGTTGAGTTCAAGCGAAATACCAGAGGGGTAGGAAAAATCGTTATTCCATTTGAATCGGATGCAGATCTGGAAAGAATTGTAGGTATACTTGATCGACTTGAAGAATAGAAATATAAAATCAGGAATGTTTCGTTTTTTTTTAAAAATACGAAAATCTCACCTCCTTTTTCTGGGAACAGTAGTTGTTTGTCTGGTTTTTTCCGGGGCACTACAGGCCCAGGAAGTTAAACGAATAGATAAGGTAAAGGCTTTTTTCAATAATGATATTCATTCAGCTAAAAAAGCTATAATATATTCAGCCATCATTCCGGGTTGGGGCCAGGCTTATAATAGAAAATACTGGAAAATCCCTATTGTATATGCAGGGTTTGGTGCAATTGGATATTTTGTAAAGACCAATCATGACCAGTATAAGCTCTATAAGAGTTACTATCAAATAATGAAAGCTGATCCTGATGCTCAACCTTTTGATGGTGCGTCAATAGGGAACATCAGGATAGATATTGATAATTTCAGACGTACACGTGATTTATCAATAGTAGGATTGGCGGCCTGGTATGGATTGAATCTTATAGATGCCAATGTGGATGGGCATTTTTTTAATTATGATGTGGATGAAGACCTTTCCTTGAGCATTGATCCATGGGTAAGCGGATACAATGATATAAACCAGGGAGTAGGTATTTCTTTTAATTTGAGATGGAGATAATGATAAATAAGGAAATTATTAAGTGGAGCTTGTTCGCGATAGGCTTGTTTAGCATGACAAGCATAACAGGATTAGAAAATAAGCAGGTTTTTTCCAAGGATACCATTCCAAAAGAAGATGTTATAGCTTACCAGCAGCAGATGGCTCGTTTGGATAGTTTATATATGGCTTGGTATAGTCGTCAACTACCTGTTTTGAATCTTTTGGATTCTGCTGATTTGGAAACTCAGGATAAGATAATTCCAAGTTTTCCTGATTCTATTTATGCTCAAAGGCTGCAGCAAATTCCCAGCGCTATTGAGTTAACCTATAACCCTCGTGTTAGAAGCTTTATTGATCTGTATGTCCTCAAAAGGCGTGTTCAGGTTGAACTGATGTTGGGTTTAGGGAGTCATTATTTCCCAATATTTGAAGAGATTTTGGATGCACACGACCTTCCTCTTGAGCTGAAATACATGCCTGTTATTGAATCAGCATTGAATCCCCGGGCTCGTTCGAGGGTAGGGGCTAGCGGTTTGTGGCAGTTTATGTATCGTACAGGAAAAGGTTATGATCTGGAAATTTCATCTTTTGTTGATGAGAGAATGGACCCGGTGAAATCCTCAGAGGCAGCAGCTATGTACCTAAAGGATCTTTATGACATTTACGAAGACTGGCATCTGGTTATTGCAGCTTATAATTGCGGACCGGGAAATGTGAATAAAGCCATCAGGAGATCAGGAGGTAAAAGAAATTACTGGGATATATATTATCATCTTCCCAAGGAGACGAGGGGTTATGTTCCTGCGTTTATTGCAGCGGCATATACTATGAACTTCTCTTATGAGCATAGGCTGAATCCACAAGCACTGGAGTTTCCTAATATGGTTGATACGATTAATGTTAAAGAAGAACTTCATCTGGGCCAGGTTTCAGATGTACTGGGTATTCCGCTTAACCAGCTTCAGGCCCTCAACCCCCAGTACAGAAGGAGTATTATTCCGTCTGTTGGTGGCCCATATAAACTTGTTCTTCCGGCAGATCAGACCGGTGATTTTATTTCATTTGAGGACTCTATACATACCTATAAAGCTGATCAGTATTTCAGCAGGGCTAATCTTGGTAAAAACCCTACTAGAAGCAAGTATACCCCGGAAATACCTAAAGGTGATTATAAAACCATTATCTACAAAGTTAGGAGCGGGGATAACCTTGGCTTTATTTCTGAATGGTATGGAGTAGGCCTGTCTTCACTGCGTTACTGGAATAATATTTACGGTAATACCATCAGATCAGGTCAAAAGCTAACAGTATATGTTCCTGGTCCCAAGTATGATAAGCTGAAAGATGTTGATGGAATGAGTTTTGCCCAGAAGCAAAACATGATAGGTAAATCTGTGAGCAGTTCGGGTAAGAGTAGTAAGCCTGATCCTAAGATTTTAGCATCAGGAAATTTTATTTATTACACAGTAAAGAATGGCGATAACCTATGGGAAATTGCTCGTAAATATCCGGGGATTTCCAACGACGATATCATGAAGCTCAATGGAATGAGTTCTACTGCTTTGAAGCCCGGGCAGGTGATTAAGATAAAACCAAAAGAGGGATAAGATTGAAAAGCTATTCTCCCTATAAGATATTTATAAATTTTGCGCTTGTTTTTATTTGTATTGCCCTGTTTTTCCTGATAGTTCCGGGAGAAAAGTATCAGCTTGATAAGCTTTTGCCCGGGTCATCCGACCCCGATGGGATGACATCTTCAAGGATTATTCGTCCGCCCGAAATTTCAGGCCTTGCTATTCACCCATCTGAGGAACAATTGTTTACCGGGGATTCATCCGATCAAAAAAGTAAAATAATCTATCCTGATTTTGTTCGCCAAACCGGGATAGAGTACCCTAATGGGGATAAAAAACTACTTCTCCCATTTGTTCGATCAATAGAAAACATCAGGAGATTTAATGGCTTGTCGAAAATACTGCATTACGGTGATTCGCAGCTTGAGGGTGATCGGATCACGATGTATTTGCGAGCACGGATGCAAAATGAGTATGATGGTTCAAGGGTTCAGGAGGATAGTACCTTGTCTGAATCAGGCATTATTGTTGAGAACAATTCACAAAGAGGTAGTGCCGGACTTGAGTTTAGTAAGGATGCAGCCCTTATTAATCAATATCTGTCTGATGATATTTTTCCTGATTTAATAATACTGCAATTTGGGATTAATGTGGTTCCTGCTAAAGCCAATAGTTTTGAGTACTATAAAAATTATCTAATCAGGGAGATCAGGTATATTCAAGGGCAATTGCCAGGAGTGCCAATTCTTATTATCAGCGTTTCTGATATGGGTCATATGCTTGATGGTGTCCCCACGATTTATTCTTCAGTTGCGAAAATAGCACGAGTGCAACGCGAAGCTGCTAAGGAAACGGGTACTGCTTATTTCGACTTGCTGAAATTTATGGGAGGAACAGGTTCATTTCTTAAATGGGTTGAAGATGATCCTCCTCTTATGCGGGCAGATTTCACTCATTTCACATATTCAGGAGGTGCCCTGATGGCGGAGGGACTGGCCAGAGCGCTTGTCACCGAGGTTGAAAAGCATGCAAATAAAAGAGCAGATGGGAAGTGATATTTTTAAATATCTGAAGTATTCTATTGATGAGCCGATGTTCTTCACCAGTGGTATCTTCTGGGTCTTTCTAGCCTTGGCTATACTTATTTATTCAGCTTTTTATAAGAAGCCGGTTCTTCGCCATGCCTATTTGCTTGTGGTTAGCTTATATTTTTATTATCAGGCAGGAGGGTGGTTTTTCCTGATGTTGATTTTCTCAACCTTGGTTGACTATTTCCTTGGACTAAAGATTCATTCGGCTAAAACTAAAAAAGCAGGGAAGCTTCTGCTTGCTACCAGCATAGTTATTAACCTGTTAGTATTGATGTATTTTAAATATGCATACTTCATAACTGATTTGTTCCAGGGATTAACGGGGGTAGAAACTCAGACCGTAAATGTTTTCTCCAGCCTTTTGAACAGAACTGTAGGGACAAATTATGATATACACACGATTATTCTTCCTGTTGGGGTATCCTTCTATACCTTTCAAACTATATCATATACCATTGATGTTTACAGGAAGCGTGTTAAGCCGGTAAGGAGTATAATTGATTTTGGTTTTTACGTATCATTCTTTCCTCAGCTGGTAGCTGGCCCTATTGTAAGGGCGGCAGAATTTATTCCCCAGTTATATCAGAAATACGTACTTACTGCCTCACAGTTCTGGCATGCAGTATTTTTAATCATGGGAGGGCTGATAAAGAAAATTCTAATAGCTGATTATCTTGCCATTGGTTTGGTTGACAAAGTTTTTGAGTCTCCGCTGAGCTTTACCGGGTTTGAGAACCTGGTGTCTATGTATTCCTATGCTGTTCAGATTTACTTTGATTTCTCAGGTTATACAGATATTGCCATTGGTGTTGCCTTATTATTTGGCTTCAAGCTCCCTATCAATTTCAATGCGCCCTATCAGGCTAGCTCCCTAACTGATTTCTGGAGGAGATGGCATATTAGTTTATCATCATGGTTAAGAGATTACCTGTATATTCCTCTGGGTGGTAACAGGAAGGGGAAAATTCGTACGGGACTCCATGTTTTGCTTACTATGCTTTTAGGAGGGCTATGGCATGGTGCCCAGTTGAAGTTTGCTTTATGGGGGTTTTACCATGGAGTGATACTATTGCTTGAGAAGCTTTTTGCCGGGAAATCTAGTGAATTATCATATAAGCCCGGGTGGAAGAGATTGCTTAGCAGAGTTTTGACATTTCACATCGTTTTACTTGGTTGGCTTATTTTCAGGGCCGACACGCCAGCTATAGCCTGGGTAATGTTGAAGCAGGTATTTGTGAATTTTGAATTTGGGACTGTGCTACAATTTATTCGGGCTGATGCAATGGTGTTTATATTGCTGGTAGGATCTTTCATCCTCATTGCATTACCGGCAGGCATAAAAGAATTGATTAGGGGATGGTTTATTTTGAGGCCCTATTGGTTAAAGATCCTGATCGTTTTGCTAATTCTATTCCTGCTTTATGAATTTCAGATATCAGAGCTTAAACCCTTCATTTATTTTCAGTTTTAATTAGTTACTTTTGTTTTGTAAACGAAAATAAAATGGCGCAACAAGAGCTCAACAAGCTATGGGATATGATAGGATTACGATTCAAATCCCACCCTTGGCACGGAATCTCCATTGGTGAAAATGCACCTGACGAAGTAACAGTATATGTAGAGGTAGTTCCTACAGATACAGTTAAATATGAAGTGGATAAAGGAACAGGATATTTGAAAGTAGACCGTCCCCAGAAATATTCGAATTATATACCGGCTTTATATGGCTTTATCCCCCAAACATATTGCTGGGAAAAAGTAGCCGATCTCTGTCGCAACAAAACCGGGCGAAAAAACATTATTGGAGATAGTGATCCGCTTGATATTTGCATTCTCACAGAAAGGAATATTGACCACGGGAACCTGATTGTTAGAGCTATACCAATCGGTGGATTCAGGATGATTGATGGCGGGGAGGCTGACGACAAGATTATTGCTATTCTTGCCAATGACGAGGTTTACCAGCATTGGCGTGATGTAGAACATGTGCCGGAAACATTGATATCCAGATTGAAGCACTATTTTTTAACTTATAAGGACATGCCCGGCAAGTCGGTTAGCAATACTGAAATCACCCATATTTATTCGAGGGAAGAGGCTCATGGTGTAATCCGTAGAAGTATGGAGGATTATGCCGATAAATTTGGAAACATTGATGAAGAGCTTTCCAAGGCTTTACTTAAAGCCATTGATCTGGACGCTCTTATTGATAAGAAGTTAAATAAAGATAAGGCTTAGCAGATCTTCAACCCTGATCTGGTCTGATTCGATAACGAAATCTGCCTGCTTGTAATATGTTTCTCTTTCAGATAATTTAATCCTGATATAATTCAGGAGTTCATCCTCAGACATGCCACTTATGAGGGGTCTTGGGTTATGTGATCTTACTAATCTGTTTCGAAGACCCTCTGGGCTGACTTTAAGATATATGCTGGTTGACAGTTTTTTTATGCTATCCATATTATTTTGATAGCATGGCGTACCGCCTCCAAGAGCAATTATCTGATTTGGTTTCTTGATGACATCCATTAAGTGATTTGATTCTATTTGTCTGAATGCCTCTTCACCTTTGGTTTCAAAAATGGATGCAATACTTTCATTTTCTGATTCCTGAATAAGCTTATCCAGATCGGTATACTCCACTCCTTTTGCCTGGGCCAGGTGCCTGGCGATAGTGGACTTCCCCGAGCCCATAAAACCGATAAGGGTTATAGGTTTATTCATCACAATTCCAGAGTCATCTGGGAAGCAGAGTCATCTTGTTTTTTATCTTTTTCCGGTTTCTCTTCTTCTTTTGGAGGATCAATAATCTCAAGTGGGATTTCTGGGTTTTCATCGTTATTACCCTCTTGATCCTCCTTATGCAAGGAGGAAATGTCTTCATCAGAAGATTCTTCGTCTTCGGGAGAAATGTTAAAATCCTCGCCGTAGAGTTCGGCTATTTTCTCAGGATTGGGTTCTATTGGATCGAGTTCGATGAATTTCTTCACGTCTAAGGTGGTAATTCTTTTCCCTCGGGCTTTAAAGCTTTTAAGGGTGATAAACTCAGCAGCTGAAATAATTTCATCTTCGCGATCTGCATTTTTACCTCCAAAATGCACCTTAAATTGGGGAAGTAATTCTTTAGTAAGGAGGATCATCTTGGAATCGGCATTTTCACCAACCAGTGACTGCATTTTTCCGTTGGTATGTCCATCCAACTGGAATCTTTTCAGGTAATAAAATTCCTGGTCTGCATCGTAGAAAATCACTGAATAAACATCATCCTTATTAAATTTTTCAATAATTAGCAGGTTGTCCTCAAAATGGTTTGAGAGGTCGTAATTAGTGAACCTGAACTTGCCATCAGTGGTAATGACGATTATTCTATCGTTCCCAGAGTATTCTCCCAGGTAGATACCTCGTTCATCGGCATTTAGTCTGTGGACACTTGAATCAAACCATATTTTTCGTCCTCCCAGGGTTGAGATTCCTTTTTCCTTGAGAGATATTTTCAGAACTGAATGTTTGGTGAGAATGTTGCCGTTTGCATTTCTATTCTTAATTGCCAGTTCTGAAAAGTCGTATTCAAAATTGGCTTTTTTAAGCTTAGGCTTATGCTTAAGATTTATCCTGATGACCTCAGCTTCTCCATTTGGATTTGCTGAGAAGTAAAGGATTTTTGAATTTTCATTCCCTTGGGTAAGGTCATATTCTTTATCTCTGGTAACACCTTTTACCGGGAATCTTTTCATGTAACTATTACCCATTCGTCCATCGCGGTACACAATGTTGTAAATAGTTCGGGAATCGTTTTTCTTAAATAGTCCGACATAGAGGATATTCTTGCCTACAAAAGCTTTATGTGAGACTTTTGTTACAACATAGGTGCCGTCTTTCCTAATAATGATAACATCATTAATATCAGAGCACTCGAAAAGGAATTCGTCTTTTTTGAGACCGGTTCCTATAAATCCTTCATCGTAATTGACATAAAGTTTTTCATTGGCTACAACAACTTTGGTTGCTTCGATATTATCAAAGCTTCTGATTTCTGTTTTTCTCTCTTTGCCTTTACCGTATTTTTTCTTTAGAGATTTGAAATAGTTGATAGCAAACTCAATAAGATTATCAAGATAGTTTTGGACTTCCACCAATTCTATTTCAATGGACTTTATTATATTTTCAGCTTTGAAGGCATCAAATTTTGAAATCCTTTTTATTTTTATTTCTGTCAGGCGGGTTATATCATCTTCAGTGACAGGTCTTTTTAGTAGTTTTTTCCAGGGATCGAGGCCTTTGTCGATTGTTTTAATAACACATTCCCAGGTTTCACATTCCTCAATTAGCAAGTATATCCTGTTTTCGATAAATATCTTCTCTAGTGATCCCATGTGCCAGGCATCTTGGAGCTCCCCTTTCCTGATTTCCAATTCTGTTTTGAGAAGTTCAACAGTATTGGTTGTTGATCTTTCCAGTATTTGTTTTACACCCATGAATTCGGGGTGACTGTCTGTTATCAGGCAGGAGTTCGGAGAGATAGAAACCTCGCAATCTGTAAATGCATACAGTGCATCAATGGTTTTATCGGGCGATACGTTTGGGGCAAGTTCAATATGGATCTCTACATTTTCAGCGGTATTGTCATCTATCTTCTTAATCTTTATTTTGCTCTTATCATTAGCACTGATAATAGTATCGATAAGTGAGCCCGTTGTCTTCCCGTATGGGATTTCACTAATGACCAATGTTTTTTTATCCAATTTAGATATACGGGATCTAACTCTTATCCTGGCCCCTCTGAGTCCATCCTGATATTTTGAGCAATCCATTAGTCCACCTGTTGGGAAATCGGGGAAAAGTTCAAATTCCTCATTTCTCAGAAAAGCTATTGAGGCTTCAATAAGT
>CAYXQX010000015.1:16822-19339 GCA_964467485.1 uncultured Porphyromonadaceae bacterium
TTCGTTAAAGTTATGAGGAAGAATTTTTGATGCCAGTCCAACCGCAATACCCTCCACTCCTTGTGCAAGCAGGAGGGGAAATTTCACGGGAAGGTTTATAGGTTCTTTATTCCTTCCATCATATGAGGCTTTCCACTTCGTTGTTTTCGGATTGAAAACCACTTCCAATGCAAACTTTGAAAGGCGTGCTTCGATATATCTGGGAGCAGCAGCGCTGTCGCCGGTATGAACGTTACCCCAGTTACCCTGTACATCGACAAGAAGATCTTTCTGCCCTAACTGGACAAGTGCATCTCCAATAGAAGCATCGCCATGGGGGTGGAATTGCATCGTATTGCCAATTATATTAGCAACCTTATTGTAGCGGCCATCCTCCAACCGGCGCATGGAGTGAAGGATACGACGTTGTACCGGTTTCAGTCCGT
Source organism: uncultured Porphyromonadaceae bacterium (assembly GCA_964467485.1). Classification (GTDB taxonomy): domain Bacteria; phylum Bacteroidota; class Bacteroidia; order Bacteroidales; family UBA12481; genus JAUVKA01. The sequence goes on from CAYXQX010000015.1 coordinate 17,248, forward strand.
CGAGCAGATGGGGGACAGCTCTTTCCAGAATTACATATGAAGCATAATCCAGAAACCAATTCTGATACATACCAGGTAGGTAGGTAATATCTACTTCCCGGCCGTTACCATTCTCCAGAGAGTTTTGATCGTCCTCTTCGTTTAATTCTATATCTTTATTATCCAGTTCCTTGTCCATTTATTTATTCAGCAATATAATATTAGGCTACGTATTCATCTTCCTCCACCCTCAGGTTGTCGATAATGAAATCTTGTCTTTCCGGGGTGTTTTTCCCCATATAAAATTCCAGCATCTGCCTAATGGGATCTTCTTTTCGGAGAATAACAGGTTCGAGTCTTAAGCCTTTGGTAATAAAGTGTTTGAACTCGCTAGGTGATATTTCTCCCAATCCCTTAAACCTGGTAATTTCAGGTTTTCCACCAAGTTTTTTTATTGCATTGACTCTTTCTTTATCAGAGTAGCAATAAAATGTTTTTTTCTTATCTCTCACCCGGAATAATGGAGTTTGGAGTATATACAAATGACCATGCTTGATCAGGTCGGGAAAAAACTCCAGGAAGAATGTTATCAGGAGGAGCCTGATATGCATCCCATCAACATCCGCATCAGTGGCGATAATAACATTATTGTATCTGAGGTTTTCAATTCCCTCTTCAATATTCAATGCTGCCTGAAGGAGGTTGAATTCTTCGTTTTCATATACCAGTTTTTTTGGTTCTCCAAAGGTGTTTTTTGGTTTACCCTTGAGACTAAAAACGGCTTGGGTCATCACGTCACGAGATTTGGTAATAGAACCGCTGGCTGAATCTCCCTCAGTTATATAAATCGATGTTTCTAAGCGCCGGTCGTGCTTAGAATTGTAATGAACTCTGCAATCCCGTAGTTTTTTGTTGTGTAATGCTACCTTTTTTGCTCTATCCCTGGCTATTTTTTTTATTCCTGATATCGCTTTTCTTTCCTTTTCCGAATCCAGAATTTTCTTGTGCAAGATTTCTGCTACTGCATGATTCTTGTGGAGGAAATTGTCAAGTTCCTTCTTGATGAAATCAACCACGAAGTTACGAATTGATGGTCCCTTTGGTCCCAGATCCTTGGAGCCCAGTTTTGTTTTTGTTTGAGATTCGAAAATCGGTTCCTCAACTTTAATACTAATTGCAGCAGTTATTGAAGCTCTGATATCGGATGCATCAAAATCCTTGTTGAAGAATTCCCTGACGGTTTTCGTTATAGCTTCGCGGAAGGCAAGAAGGTGTGATCCTCCCTGAGCAGTGTGTTGACCATTCACGAAAGAATAATATTCCTCACCGTATTGGTTCCCATGGGTCATGGCCAGTTCAATATCCTCACCTTTTAGGTGGATGATAGGGTAGAGGCCCTCACTGCTCATTCTGTTATGGAGCAAATCCAAAAGGCCATTTTTCGAAAAATATTTCTCTCCGTTGAAACGGATTGTCAGGCCTGCGTTCAGGTAGACATAATTCTTCAGCATGGAAGAAATATATTCATTCAGGTAGCGGTATGATCCGAATATTTCTCTGTCGGGAACAAACCGTATCTCAACTCCGTTTTCCTCTTCAGTTTTCGTTAGTCCGGGTTTGTTTTTGATATCCCCTTTTTCGAAAATTGCTTCATTTTGTTCCCCTTCCCTGAAGGAACGAATCTTGAATATGCCTGAAAGGGCGTTTACTGCTTTCAGTCCAACACCATTCAGACCAACGGACTTTTTGAATACTTTGGAATCATACTTGGCACCAGTATTCATCTTGGAAACTACGTCAACTAATTTCCCAAGGGGTATTCCACGACCTCTGTCCCTGACCATGCATTCTTTGTCATTTATCTCAACATCAATGACCTTGCCATTGCCCATTGCAAATTCATCGATTGAGTTATCGATAACTTCTTTTATGAGAACATAAATTCCATCATCATGAGATGATCCGTCACCCAGTTTTCCGATGTACATACCCGGCCTCAAGCGGATATGTTCCTTGGGCTCCAGGGTTTTTATACTATCTTCCGAATACTTTTCTACCTTCTCTTCTGACATAGCTACAAAGATAACAAAAAGCACCCCTCGAATGGAGAAGG
>CAYXQX010000016.1:0-6174 GCA_964467485.1 uncultured Porphyromonadaceae bacterium
TTGAATATCCTGATGATCCCGTTACCTGGGGCAAAGCCACCAAGTATGAATATCTTCTCGGTACAGATCTATTGGTAGCCCCGGTTTACAAGCCGGAAGACAGGCGCGACAGCATCTATTTCCCCGAAGGAACATGGTACGACTATTGGGATGGTACTCCATACAGAGGACAAAGTTTGATTAACAATTATCACGCTCCACTCGACAAACTGCCACTCTTTGTAAGATCCGGTGCAATAATCCCAATGTATCAGCAGATGTATTACGATTGGGAGCGCCCAACCGATACTCTTACACTTGGCATCTATCCAAATGGGCAATCAACATATGAAATGTATGAAGATGATGGATTAACCCGGAAACATCGTGAAGGGGTGTATGCAACAACTAAATTTGAAGTAACAGTTTGCTGTGAAAATCCGGGTGAGATTGAGGTAGTTATGAATGCTGCAGAAGGTGATTTTAAGGGCCGGCTCAAGCAGAGAGTTTACCTATTGGAAATCCACACTCAGGCTGGAACAGATAAAATCCTGGTTAATGGCAAAAAAATTAAAAAGCATAAATCCGAAGAGGCTTTTGAGAATGGTGGTGCCGGATGGTATTACAAGCCTTGTCATAAAAAAGGAACCTTACTTATAAAAACTGATTACCTGTCGACAGACCAAAAAAGTATAGTGGAAATTCTCTAATTCATTATGCATTTTTACCAAATGATACTATTTTCGCAATTCAAAATTTTAAAATAATATAATGGAAATCACAGGAAGAATTGTAGAGATTCTAGAGGAACAATCAGGACAATCAGCCAAGGGAGGCTGGCGCAAGCAACAATATATACTTGAAACACAAGGTCAGTATCCAAAAAAGGTATGCTTCATGGTTTGGGGTGATAAGATTGATGATTACAAGCTCAAGGAAAATGACGAAGTAGAAGTTTCCATTGATCTTGAAAGTCGCGAATTCAATGGCCGTTGGTATACAGATGTTAAAGCCTGGAAAGTAGTCACTACAGGTGGCCAAACAGGAGAAAGCGCTCCTCCACCAAACGAACCACCGGCATTCGCCGAAGAAGATGAATCAATGGAAGATTTACCATTTTAGGTAGGGACGGGAGCCTTGTGCCCGTCCGCTGTTGGCATTTCAAATCAAACACGCAAGAATATTTTTTTGCGATAAAGGAAATAAAGGAATAGCCACTCCACAATAAGCACTCCCCCCATATAGATTACTTTGCTGTAATCGTCTGACAGCTCAGATAATCCACCGAGGAAGAAGCTGCTGGTATAGCCGAAATTTATGATCTGTGTTCCCAGATAGATAGTTATTGAATTCAAACCGATAATCTGGAACAAGAAAGCCCAGCGGCGCCATTTCCAAACATCAATCACCATGTAGAACAAGGCCAGTAAGAGGAAGCTGATCCCTCCTGCCAGGAGGTTAAAGGTAGTTGTCCATGCTGATTTTATTACAGGATAGAAAGGCTTCAGAATCAGAGCCAGGACGATTCCGGATACTCCGGCAATAGTAAGGATCAGAATTTTTTTATAATCTCCCCAGCTTTTGTTTCGAAGAACTTCGCCGGCAAGGGCACCCATCAGGGTAATACCTGCAGCTGAGATTATACATAACAAACCTTCAGGATCAAAGGTCCCGCCATTTAACCTTCCCGGAAGAAGTAGCTGATCTATATATCCGTTTATTGAACCTTCAGGGGTGAGAACGCCTGCCCCAAACCCGGGCACAGGAATGAAATTCTGAATTATAGCATAGCCCAGTAATATTCCACCCAACCAAATCAGTCGGGATACATAATTCCTAGTAAGTATTACTATGATCCCTGCAAACATGTAGGCCAAACCAATTTGCCCCAACACACTGGCAAACCTGAATCCCGACTCACCAAATTGCAACCTTAATATCCCATTATATACAAAGCCAAGAACCACCAGTGTTAGTCCCCGCTGTACAATTTTCATCACAAGTTTGGATTTTGGAACACCCTTTTTTTTCTTACTCAAAATGGCAAAAGGAATCGCTACCCCTGAAATAAACATGAACAAGGGGAAGATCAGGTCCCAGGCACGAAATCCGTCCCAGCTCACATGATGGAGTTGGGTTGACATTCCTTCCAGCCAGTTCCAGTCAGTAACTTCGGAGAGGTTTAGAAAAAAAGCTCCTCCACCGATTATCCAGAACATATCGAATCCACGCAGGGTATCGAGTGAAAGAAGGCGATTTGTAGGTTTTGAAGATGACATAGAGATAAATTTTATACGGTTTGGTCCACCAAATTAATAAATTATTACCCATCTTTATACCTGTAGCCTAAAGTCTCCCCGGATTTTAACATACAACAGGACGCAAATATGCGTCCATACAAATCGCAATCAAATGACGACATTCAGAATTATTCCTACAATCCTGATTTGCATTACCCTATTGTCCTGTACTGCTCAAAAAGAGGAATTATCAAATAAAGTCTTCATCGATCTTGACGAAAAAGTTGATGAATCAATATCCATTACCGATTTTATTGAAGAAATCAGGATTATTCCTCTTGAAACTTCCGCAGACAATATGGTAGGCTTTGTTAAGCAGCTTGAAATGGATGATGAGAACATTATCCTGCATGATTATCAGAGCATTTATTGTTTCGACTGGGACGGGAAACTCCTCAGCAAATTTAGTCACATAGGAAAGGGACCTGGAGAATACCTTCGGATAAGAAATATCAGGTTATTTAGTGAAAAGAAAAGTATCCTGATTTCTGATGTAAAACAGAAAAAAATTCTGGAGTATAATTTCAATGGTGATTTTTTAAGAGAAATAAGTATTCCAGGGTCTTATGGGCATTTTGTTCTACTGAAGGACAACAATATCGCGCTTCATATCAGCAAGATGCACAGTTACATTAATGATTCCACCTGCTCCGACCTTGCTTTCCTCGATATGGAAGGGAATGTGCTTGAGCGTCATATGTTTCATAACCGACCCCTCCGATTTGCATTTGGAAATCCTTTTACAAGGCCGGATTCTGATGGGACTTATTACTATACCAGGATATTTGACTTCAATATATATAGCGTCAAAGGTGTTGGTGAACCAGACACTGCCTTTCAGATTGACTACGGAACAGATGCCGGATCAATAGATGATTTAAAGGGTAATGACATTGAAGCTTATGATGTTTTTCGAAAAAGCGGAAAACTTATGAGGATAGACGGGCCTCTGAATGTTGGTAAGCACCTTGCCTTTTTCAATTACCAAACCGGCAGTATTCATATGAGACTGTTAAACAAAAGCTCCATGGAAATGAATCATTTCAAAGCTGATTCTTTGAAAAATTTCGCCCCTGAATATGGCTTCCCTATAGAGCTTGCAAAAGACACTTATAAGGATAATTTCATCACTGTTTTTGATGCTGTAGAGATGATAGAAATAATGGAATCAATCACAGCTGAACAGAAAAAAACTTTGCAAAAAGAAATACCAGGATTCGACCTTTTAGAATCGCTCGATGAAAATGATAATCCGGTGTTGGTGTTTTACAAAATGAAAAACTAAAGAAACATGAAGATATCACATTTGCTTTTGGGTTTAATTGCCCTGCTTAGTTTTGGTTCCTGCTCCAACCAAGAGACCACAAATAATCTCAACGAAGTATACCCCATCAACCTTCATGAATCAATAAACCCTCCTGAGTCGGCCGAAGAATGGATAGAAGAAATGGAGTTTGTGCCACTGGAAACTAATGCGGATTGCTATCTGGCATCCAGGATGAAGTATGATATTTCAGAATCACATATTGTTGTAAGTTCAAATAATGCAGTGCATATATTCACCAGAATGGGTAAGCATTTAAACTCATTTAAAAAGGAAGGAAAAGGACCTGGAGAATATGTTGGGATACGGGACATACGGTTTATGCCAAAGACAGATGAGGTAATGGTATCTGATCCAAACGGTAGAAAAATTATCATTTACGATTTCGAAGGAAATACCACAGCATTTATCCCGGTGAAATTCATGATGCTGGATGTTGCACCTGTTGACACAGATTTATTTGCAATTCTGCTTGGCAGGATTAATCGTTCACATGTTGAAGACACCACCCAACACGAAATGGTCTTTATTAACCGGGAGGGTGAAAAGGTATCTTTGCACAAACCTTTTAAATATACCTTTCCAAGAGGTGTCACCTCTGTTGATTTCACCGGACCTGATAAACCGGGCCAATTCTATATCAATATCGCCTATACAACTAATATTTATGAGGTAGGCCCAGGTGACCATTTTGAGTTAAAATACCGATTTGATTATCTTGATCAAGGAATAGACACCACGCTCCTGAATGATAAAAGATTTATGCAATCACCTAAAGCCGACTATAATCTTAAAGGATTTACAGATCTGGATCATATTGCTGTAAACCAAAACTCTATTATGTTCTGGGCACCAAACGTTGACAAGGAAGAAATGGGATTCAGGCTGATAAATAGAAAATCAGGGAATCAAAGATCTGTCTTCCTGGACACAACCTTCTCATTAGGTAACTATTATGGCATACCAATTGGTTTTGCCAGAACCTCCTATAAAGACTGCTTCATAGAAAAAGCTGAGGCTATTGATATACTTGAAAGTCTGGAAGAGATGACTGACGAACAAAAATCTACACTTTCAAAAAGCAAAGGTTTTGATAGGTTGGCAGGATTAAAGGAAGACGATAATCCAGTGTTGGTGTTTTATAGGGCGAAGGATTTTTAACATATTGTAGAGACGCATATTTGCGTCTCATATTGGCAATCAGATAATGATAATGCAAAGTATTGATATTATGAAAATCAAACGAGTATTGCCCGCATATATATTCCTGGTTCTGTTCTGCAGCTGCCAATCTCAAAAAAAAGACCTATCCACCATTTCCCTCCACCCATCTGATCTTGAAATATATTCCGGCCCATTAGAGGACATATTAGAAATAGAAAAAATAGTTACTCTGGAAACCAACCCGGATGCTCTATTGGGTGATATAATGGGATTCGCTCAAAGTGAAAGTGGGATTCTGATACGGAACCAGGGTAATAAAAGCTTCTTCATCTACGAGGAAGATGGCAGCTTTAGAACCAAAATTGCAAAAGAAGGGAAGGGGCCGGGAGAATATGTGGCAGCTTATGGTCAGGATTGGATCCCCACTGAGAACAATGAAAAAGATGAAATAGTTATATCAGACATTTATGGAAAAAAGGTACTTTTCTTTTCATCAGATGGAGAGTTTATCTCTGAGGCAAAAATTCCATATAGGATCCATAATGTTGCCTCCGTTTCTCCAAATTATATACTTTGTCACCATGGAAGATTTCCTTTTAGGGGCAAGAATAGCGAAATTCCTTGCGAATTAATTGTTCTTGATCGCGAAGGAACAGAGATTAAAAAATTCTTTCCATATGCTGAACCATTATTATTTGAACTTGCCACTGGCTTTTCTCAGGGAATAAATAGTAGTGGGATAACATACTTTAAGCAACTCGATCCTACAATTTATCATATAAATCAAGAACTTATGCTTGATACTTTATGGAAATTTGACTTTGGAAACCTAAATCCTGATACAAGCTATTTGTTAGTTCCAGGTGCAGAAGGAGGAGAAAGAGTGGGTAAAACTTTAGAAACAAATCCCTTTCTATATTTAGGTCGCATGGTTCAAAATAATAACACATTAATGGTTTCCCATTTCTTCAAAAAGACCCAACATAATATTTTCATCAATAATAAGTCGCGCAATACCATGACAATCAAAGCCGACTCCATCAGCCAAATTGGAGACTGGAATAGCTTACCTGTTCAGATACCTGAATGGTCTTACAAAGAATCATTTGTATATGATTTATCAGCTATTGATTGGAGGGAAATGTTGCATGGCCTAGACAAAGAAACAAAAGCCTATATGCGTAAAGAACTTCCCGGATTTGAGAAAGCTGAGCAGGTAAAAGAGAATGATAATCCTGTGTTGGTTTATTTTAAATTGAAGGATTTTTAGGGGATAAATTGGGATGGGGTTCGTCTATTTGCTTGACTATCTACCCACTAGCTGAAGCTAGTGGCAATTAATGCCATTTCCAACAATACCAATGTACCAATCTACCAATCTACCAATCTACCAATCTACCAATCTAC
>CAYXQX010000016.1:6274-10944 GCA_964467485.1 uncultured Porphyromonadaceae bacterium
TACCAATCTACCAATCTACCAATCTACCAATCTACCAATCTACAAAGACGCAAATATGCGTCTCTACTATATTAATCCCTTTTCAAACTTCTCACCAATAACCTTCAGCATGTCCCTGGTCATCCTGGGAAGATCAAACTCCGGCTTCCAGCCCCACTCTTCTCTGGCACAGGTATCGTCCATCTTGTTTGGCCAGGACTGAGCTATGCACATCTTAACATTATCAGGATTATACTCCATTACAAAATCAGGAATATGTTTTTTGATTTCGGCATATAGGATTTCAGGATCGAAGCTCATGGCGGTAACATTGAATGCATTACGATGCTTAAGCTTCTTTGGATCTGCTTCCATAACGTTAATGGCAGCATTGATTGCATCAGGCATGTACATCATATCGAGAAAAGTGCCTGCTGCCAAGGGACAAACAAAATGCTTTGATTTGATTGCGGCATAATATATCTCAACCGCATAGTCTGTTGTTCCTCCACCTGGCAGAGTAACATTGGAGATTATCCCCGGATACCTGACACCACGTGCGTCAACACCATATCTCATTGAATAATAGTCACATAGCAATTCGCCGGTAACCTTGGTAACACCATACATCGAAACTGGTCTTTGAATAGTATCCTGAGGTGTATTGTCCAGAGGCGTACTTGGTCCGAAAGCACCGATAGAGCTAGGAAAGAAAACTGACATTTTAGTTTCCCGGGCTACCTGCAACACATTATACAAACCATTAACTCCAATATCCCAGGCAAGTTGAGGCTTTTCTTCTCCAACAGCAGAAAGTACAGCCGCAAGATGATAAATAGTATCAATATCATACTTCTTTGCTACCGCCGCGATCTGGTCACCATCAGTTACATCAATAATTTCAAAGGGCCCTGTTTCGCCCAATGGGGTACCAGACATATCTCTTTTATCACTAGCTACCACATTTGAATCACCCAATCGCTTACGTAATGCCATCGTCAGCTCTGATCCTATCTGTCCGCCTGAACCTGTTATAAGTACTTTCTTCATTATGATAAAGATTATAAGTTAAAGGTTTGCTAATTCGTGCACAAATTTAAAGTTTACGACAAACTTGCCAATTAACATGCACTATAATATTGACAAAAATCATTATAAATTCAATATCCCTAAACTCGTCCAAATCAGTCTAAAATAATAATTTTGCACAGTTTTAAATCAGAAAGGAAGAATAGACATGTACGATAAATTTAAATCATTTTTACAGAACCAATTGAACGGCATTGAATCTGCCGGTTTATATAAAAACGAAAGAATACTCACTTCACCTCAAGGGGCGGAAATAACAACAAAGGCAGGATTAAGTGTTTTGAACTTCTGCGCAAACAACTACCTGGGATTATCCAACAATCCTGATCTGGTTGCTGAAGCTAAGAAAACTCTCGATTCGCACGGGTTCGGTATGTCCTCAGTAAGGTTTATCTGTGGAACAACTGACTTACACAAAAAACTGGAGGAAACTATATCTGATTTCTTTGGAACTGAAGATACCATTCTTTATGCTGCTGCCTTTGATGCCAATGGCGGAGTATTTGAACCACTACTGACCAATGAGGATGCTATAATCTCAGATTCGCTCAACCACGCATCAATCATCGATGGCGTTCGTTTATGCAAGGCCAAAAGATACCGTTACATGAATGCCGACATGGAAGATCTTGAAGACCAGCTTATTCAGGCTCAGCCTCAGAGATTCAGGCTTATCGTAACAGACGGTGTTTTCTCAATGGATGGCAATGTGGCCCCTCTCGATAAAATCCTTGAGCTGGCTGAAAAATATGATGCCATGGTGATGGTAGATGAGTCACACTCAGCCGGAGTAATCGGAAAAACAGGTCGCGGTACTACAGAACATTTTGATGTGCTTGGTAAAGCCGAGATTATTACCGGAACACTTGGTAAAGCTTTCGGTGGAGCCATCGGAGGATTCACTACAGGTAAAAAAGAAATTATTGAGATGCTTCGTCAAAGATCGCGCCCCTATCTCTTCTCAAACTCCATTCCCCCTCTTATAGCTGCTGCCGGGATCAAAGCTTTTGAGCTCATGACAAGCTCAACCCAGCTGTTTGATAAGCTGCATTATAATGCTAGCTATTTCAAGGATAAAATGACTGAGCTTGGCTTCACCATTAAACCCACAAAGTCGGGTATCTGTGCCGTTATGCTGGGCGAAGCAAAACTATCACAGAACTTTGCCGCAAAACTTCTCGATGAAGGGATTTACGTTATCGGTTTCTACTTCCCTGTTGTACCACAGGGCGAAGCCAGAATCCGGGTACAGCTCAGCGCCGCCCACACTCAGGAACACCTCGACAAAGCAGTCGCCGCCTTCGCAAAAGTAGGCCGCGAATTAAGGGTAATAAAATAAACATAACCGTAAGGACGGGGGCCTTGTGCCCGTCCGGTGAAGGCAAACCACATTTTTTCCGTATTTTTATCAGCATCAACAAAACCGCATGCTGTGAAATTCTATGTCTTTTCTTTCATCCTGATATTTCTGTTTGGCTGTAAGCCGTCGGAACAGAAAAAATCAAAGGCCACAGATGAATACTCTTTCTTCATCGGCACATATTCCGGTCCCAATAGCGACGGTATATACAAGTATGCACTCAACAAAAAGGGACATCTTAAGCGCATTGGTCTTGCAGCAGAAACAGAAAACTCTTCTTTCCTGACTCTATCCCACGATAAAAAATATCTCATTGCAGTTAATGAGACGAGTGATGAAAATGGCATGGGAACTCTGGAGTCGTACAGAATTTATGATGATAGCATCTCTTTCATAAGCACAAGTTCATCAGGAGGCGCACATCCATGTTACGTAAGTTCTTGTGAAAATTCTTACGTAATAACGGCAAATTATACAGGAGGCAATCTCGGACTGCTGTCGATAAACGATAAGGGCGAATTATCTGATCTTCTGGACATTCAGCAACACAATGGCAAAGGAACCACTGACAGGCAAAAGGGTCCGCATGCCCACTCGGTAATATTCGATCCTCAAACCAGTAACATCGTAGCTGCAGATCTTGGAACCAACGAAATATGGTTGTCAAAAATCGATGAAAAGAGGCAAAAACTCATCCCGCTTTATCCTCACCGTTTAAAAATGGAACCGGGAGCGGGTCCGCGACACATGGCCTTTCATCCCAATGGCAATTTTCTGTACGTAATAAATGAGCTTAACAATACAGTTAGTCTGCTGAAAAGAGATCAGGATGAATTTTTTATTTTGGGATCATCTGTTTTTACCCTTCCTCTTGATTTTGAAGGCGAAAGTTATTGTGCCGATATCCATATCAGCTCCGATGGGCGTTTTCTCTATGCTTCAAATCGCGGGCACAATAGTATTGCGATATTTAAAATCATACCCGAAAACGGAAAATTAATTCCCAAAGGACACCAGTCGGTGCACGGCGAATGGCCTCGTAATTTCTCGCTCTCCCCGGATGAAAAATTCCTGGTGGTAGCAAATCAGAATTCACAAAATATTGTTTCATTCCAAAGAGATAAGAAAACAGGATTGCTCGAATATATTCATCAGGTCGATGCTCCTAATCCCGTATGTATTTTATTCTTCGACTGATAAACCAAGCCATGAAAAAACCTCTTAGAATACCTTTCTCAGTATGTTTTATCCTGATTTTGCCCTTTATTGTTTCATCAGGATGCAAAAATGAAAAGCCGGTAAGTCCACCTAATGTTATCCTGATAATGGCAGATGACATGGGTTATGAATGCTTGAGTACCTATGGTAGTGTTTCTTACAACACTCCTGTTCTCGACTCACTTGCCTCAAATGGGATCAAATTTTCCAATTGTGTTTCTCAACCATTATGTACTCCTTCCCGGGTAAAAATTATGACAGGCCTTTACAACTATCGCAATTACGACTATTTCGGCCACCTGAATTCTGATCAATATACTTTTGGAAATCTGATGAAAGAGGCAGGATATAAAACCTGTATTGCGGGAAAATGGCAATTGAATGGTTTGTCTTATAAACAGAAAATTACTGATTGGGCCAATAATTCCAGACCCAATAAATTCGGTTTTGACAAATATTGCCTCTGGCAGCTAACTAAAGGAGGAAATGAAGGCGGTAGATATGCCAAACCGCTGATCGAACAGGACGGCAGCTTCCTGGATACTGATAATCAGGATTATGGTCCGGATATTTTCGCAAACTATATAATTAACTTCATAGAGACAAATCAGGATACATCCTTCTTTATTTACTACCCTATGGTACTGGTGCACGATCCCTTCGTGCCTACTCCTGATTCAAAAGATTGGCAGCTTGATTCGACCAGAAGCAGAAAGGATACCAGCTATTTTAAAGATATGGTAAGCTATACTGATAAGGTGGTTGGGCGAATAGCCGGCAAATTACAGGAATTGAAACTGGATAAGAAAACCATCCTGATTTTTACAGGTGATAATGGCACACATTATACGATATATTCGCAGATGCATGATAATGTGATCCGTGGAGCTAAGGGAAACACTATTGAATATGGCACTCATGTCCCTCTGATCGTATATTGGCCGGAAGAAATTAAAAAGCCAGAGGTGTTTGATGGCTTAATCGAGTTCAGCGATTTCTTTCCAACTTTTGCTGACTTAGCAGG
>CAYXQX010000016.1:11044-19284 GCA_964467485.1 uncultured Porphyromonadaceae bacterium
CCCTGGAAATAGGTAAAATAGAAGCATGCAATCCGGTCCCTGCTTTCCGGGACCCGGCAGCATTGGTACTAACTTCTCCTCAGCTTCCTCCTCAAAAAAGTTACGCCCAGCAGTCCTGCCAAAACATTTGCCGCAAATGCTGCCCAAAAGATCCCATTGAGATCGAAAAACCTGCTTAAGATAAATGCAAGAGGGACATAAAAAATAAACATGCGGGTCATGGTGGTCATCATAGCAAGTATTGGCTTGTTAATTCCATTCAACATCGACAGGCTCACCATCATTATACCCAGAAAACCATAGCTGAAAGCAATTATTCTCAGATAGTTTGCTGTAACCTCAATAACAAGTGGGTCGGACGAGAAAATACCGGCTATCCCTTTTGCAAAAAAGATACTTATCAGGAATAAAACCAGGCCCCAGCTAAGAGAAAAGCTACTGGTAATTTTTAATCCTGTTAAGATTCTTTTCTTCTCCCCTTTACCCCAATTTTGTCCTGCATAAATGGTCATTACAGATGCAAGAGCGTGAATAACAAGCATACCTAATGACTCCAAACGCATAGCAACACCAAAACCAGCAACCGATTCCTTGCCAAAAGTTGAAATTAGTCGGGTTATTAATGCCAGTGACAGGGGAGTAACCATCATACCTAAAGCAGCTGGTGCGGATACGTAAAGGATTTTTTTCCAGGTGGCTAACATACTTTTCAGCTTAGGTATATAAAGGCCAAGAAGTTTTTCTTTCCACACCAGAATATATATGGTAATAATCATCCCAAAAGCCCTGGAAATAACTGTAGCCAGAGCTGCCCCCTTGAGCCCCATGGCGTTGAAAGAACCCCAGCCAAAAATCAGGAATGGGTCAAGAACCATATTGATAACAGCTGCAGCCAGCATAATCATACCTGGTCTTAATGTATCACCTGTTGCCCTGATAATATTATTCCCCACCATGGGAATTACAAGAAAAATCATTCCCCAGTACCAAACCACCATATACTCTTTTACCAGAGGCATGAGAGTTTCATCAACACCCAGAGCAGAAAACAATGGATCGATACTCAACTGTCCGGCCGCAACAAATATTATTATTATAACCAGGGAGAGATTAATGGCATCCACACTATATTGTTGAATCAGCTGTTTGGATTCTTTGTGGATCATCCTGGAAATCAGGGATGTTGTTCCAATCCCTAGTCCCATCGCCAGACTGCTGATAATCATAATTACAGGAAAGGTAAAACCTATAGCTGCCAGTTCAGAAACCCCCAGCTTTCCTACCCAAAATGTATCGACCAGATTAAATATGACCATCCCGGCCATACCAAATATCATTGGCCAGGTCAGTTTCACTAATAAGGGAGCTATTGGACCTTTTGTAAGGTCTTTACTGTATTTTCCTTGCTGCATACTTTTCTTATCACACCCTATAGTGGAATATTTCCGTGTTTCTTTGGTGGATTGGTATGCGTCTTATTCTGCGTCATATCCAATGCCTGAATCAGTTTCTTTCTTGTATTTTTAGGGAAAATGATCTCATCTACATATCCGAGCTCCGCAGCTTTAAAAGGATTGGCAAACTTCTCCTTGTATTCGACTACTGCATCTGCTTTTTCTGAATCCGGAACATTTCGATATAGAATATTCACAGCACCATCAGGCCCCATTACTGCAATTTCAGCAGTGGGGTAGGTGTAGTTGACATCTGCTCCAATATGCTTGCTCGACATAACATCATATGCACCTCCATAAGCCTTTCTTGTAATCAAGGTAATCTTGGGAATAGTGGCTTCTGAGAAAGCATACAAGAGTTTTGCGCCATGCTTAATTATCCCACCCAGCTCCTGATTTGTTCCGGGAAGGAAGCCGGGCACATCAACCAATGTAATTATGGGAATATTAAAGGCATCACAAAAACGTACAAATCTTGCGCCTTTAACTGAGGAGTTAATATCAAGACAGCCTGCCAGAAAAGCAGGTTGGTTTGCTACAATCCCAACAGATTTTCCATTCATGCGTGCAAACCCTATAATCATATTCTTGGCATAGAGAGGCTGAACCTCAAGAAAATTATGATTATCTACAACACTCATAATCAACTCCTTCATGTCGTATGGCTTATTAGAATCATCAGGAATCAACTCCCTGAGTTTCTCGTCAATCCGGTTAGGATCGTCGGTCTGAGGTCCCAAAGGAGCTTCTTCCATATTGTTAGAAGGTAGATAAGACATAAGCTCTCTTATCATCATCAAGGTTTGCTCATCATCATCAGCAATAAAATGGGCCACTCCACTTTCCGCGTTATGAGTCATTGCTCCTCCCAGAGCTTCCTTCGTAACCTCCTCATGTGTAACCGTCTTGATCACATCCGGACCGGTAACAAACATATAAGACGACTCCTTAGCCATGAAAATAAAATCCGTCAGGGCTGGGGAATAAACTGCTCCACCTGCACATGGCCCCAGAATAGCTGAAATCTGAGGTACCACACCTGAAGCCCGTGTGTTTCTATAGAAGATATCGGCATAACCTGCGAGGCTTTGCACTCCCTCCTGAATTCTGGCTCCACCAGAATCATTAATGCCGATAACAGGAGCGCCCATCTTCATGGCCAAATCCATAATCTTTACAACCTTATCAGCATTGGTCCTGCTCATAGTCCCGCCAAAAACTGTAAAATCCTGAGCGAAAACATAAACCAGGCGACCATCGATCTTTCCATATCCGGTAACCATACCATCTCCCGGAATAGTTTTTTTATCCATCCCAAAGTCCTTTGTTTGATGAACAACCATCTTGTCCATTTCAACAAAGGTATCGGGGTCGAGAAGATAACCAATACGTTCCCGGGCAGTTTTTTTGCCTGCATTATGCTGCTTATCAACACGTTCCTGACCACCGCCCATATTAGCGGCTTGATTAAGAAGTTCCAGCTTTTTAAACTTATCCTGTAATGACATAGTAATTTTTTTCAGTCTGTTTATTAAAAAAATTATTCACCTTCCAGTTCCACCATCACCTGACCGCCATCAACGGTATCATCATCCTTAACAAGAACCTCTTTAACAAGTCCATCTTTACCTGCCTTATATTCTGATTCCATTTTCATGGCAGAAACAATAACAAGTGTATCCCCTTCCTTTACCTCATCGCCCGGCTTAACATATACCTTTACTATTTTACCCGGCATAGGAACAGTTATCAGGTTTTGTGCATCTGCGGCACTTCCCTTATTCCTACTCCTGATATATCTTGTTTCAGCATCAACCATCTCAACTTCAAAAGAGTTTGTGAAAGTGTTGACGAAATATTTTTTTGGCTGATCTCCCGGAATAGTTTCAACAATCTGTGATTTACCCTGGTTCAATACAGACCATACTCCTTCTTCCACCATCAGGAGATCAAGCTCATAAATTCTTCCATCAACCGAGACCTTGTAAATTGAACCTTTTTTCTCGAGGATCTCAACTTCGGAGGAGCGATTATCTTTATTTATTTCAATTTGCATTTCAACAAGTTTTATTATTAGAAACGGTTGAGAGCTTGCTTACGACCAAACTTTTTCCAGCCCGACTCTCCATTTTCCTGGACTTGAGCAGGTTTTTGCAATTTAATCCTGGTAAGATAATCTACATAAGCAACTATCATTGCTACATCCTGGCATTGAACATTACAATCCTGTTTTGTAAAAAGTTCCTCAGAGTTTTTTTCAATAAACCCGGTATCATAAGAACCACTTTGAAACTCTTCCGTATCCATTATTTTCTCAAGAAAAGGGATGGATGTTTTAATTCCGGTAATTTTATATTCATGCAGAGCTCTCTTCATCCGGTGAATTGCATCCTCCCTGGTTAAGCCCCAGGTGATAAGCTTGGACACCATTGGATCATAGTATATAGGGATTTCATATCCTTCGTAAACATATCCATCTAACCGAACGCCAAAACCCATTGGCTCAGTGAGGTGGAGTATCTTACCCGGACTAGGCATAAAATCATTCTCAGGATCCTCTGCATATATCCTACATTCGATAGCATGTCCATGTTGAACAACTTCTTCCTGCTTAAAGCTAATAGGCAAGCCATTAGCTATATTGATCTGTTCTTTAACAAGGTCAACACCTGTAACAATCTCAGTAATCGGGTGTTCTACCTGAAGTCGTGTATTCATTTCCAGAAAATAGTAGTTCCTGTCATTATCCATCAGAAATTCAACCGTTCCTGCTCCTTCGTAACCAACGGATTGAGCCGCAGCAATAGCATGCCTGCCCATTTCTTCCCTTTTATCAGGAGTCATCAGTGGTGATGGCGTTTCCTCAACAACCTTTTGGTGCCTGCGCTGTACGGAACACTCCCTTTCACAAACATGCAAAACGTTTCCAAGACTGTCGGCAAGAATCTGGAATTCTATATGATGTGGACTTTCAATGAATTTCTCCACATACACGGTATCATCACCAAAAGCTGATTTAGCTTCAGACCGGGCAGCCCTCAAGAACGAAACAATATCCTTCTCATTTCTTACCAACCTCATTCCTTTTCCACCGCCACCTGCCGACGCTTTAAGCATAACAGGTAATCCAATTTCGTTTATAGCTTCAAGCGCCTCATCATCACTCAGGTTTTTATTAATCCCCGGAACAACAGGCACTCCCGATTCCATCATCTTTTCCCTTGAGCTAATTTTATCACCCATCACAGAGATTACCTCTGATGAAGGTCCGATAAAGACTATCCCCTCACTCTTACATCGGTCTGAAAAATCAGCATTCTCCGACAGAAAACCATATCCGGGATGAATAGCATCAGCCCCTGACTCTTTTGTAACCGCAAAAATCTTATCCATATCGAGATAGGATTGATTGGAGGGGCCAGGCCCAATATGATACGCCTCATCTGCATAACGAACATGCATTGAAGACCTGTCGGCATCCGAGAAGACAGCCACCGACTGAATCCCCATATCCCTGCAGGTTCGCATAACTCTCATAGCTATTTCGCCACGGTTTGCAACTAAGATTTTTTTAATCATGTACTAAATTTAAGTTTAGTAGAAGACATTAATGCGCCTAAATATATAAATTTTTATATATATAGATTAATCTTTTAATCTGAGATCAAACTCTTATAAATATACAACAGTTCAACTCTTTCCATTAAAAGCACCATCTATTAACAATGAAAACCCACAAAAAGTTTTTCGCCATTGGCTTAATTGCTCTTCACTGACCTGAGATAAGCATGGGGACATTCACAAAATTTATATCGACCCCTGGTAATATAGAAGATTTCAAGAAGGCTTTGTGCCAATAAAAGTATTGTCTACTTTTATCCTTCCTACCAAAAACTAAAGTTATGAGAGTCATTTTGATCAGTCTTCTTATTGTTCTTGTGTCCTGTGGAAAAAGCGATACTGAAAAACCAAATATTCTGTTCTTGTTTGCAGATGACCAAACTTATCAGGGCGTGCATGCCCTCGGTAATGATGAGGTTATTACTCCGAGCCTCGACAAATTAGTTGAAGAAGGGGTAACATTTACCCATACTTATAATATGGGAGCCTGGAACGGAGCTGTTTGTGTAGCTTCGAGAGCCATGTTAAATACGGGAAGGATGCTTTGGCGGGCTCATGCCGCCGAGAAAAACTATGAAAATCTTAAGGATAGTCGTCATTTTTGGGCACAGAGGATGGAGGATGCCGGTTATGATACCTATATGACCGGCAAATGGCATGTCAAGATGGGGGCTGATAAACTATTTAACACCACCAATCATATTCGCCCCGGAATGCCTGGCACAGTTATGTCGGCATATGACAGGCCCCTATCGAAAGATGACACTGAATGGCTTCCCTGGGACACTGCCAACGGAGGTTTTTGGAAAGGTGGTAAGCACTGGAGTGAGATTGTTGCAGATGATGCACTTAATTTTCTAGCAAGCGCCTCTGAGAGTGAAAGCCCTTTCTTTATGTACATTGCCTTCAATGCACCTCATGATCCCAGACAGTCGCCAAAAGAGTATGTTGATATGTATCCTGTTGATGATATCCTGATACCAGAATCCTTTCTCCCAGAATATCCTTACAAGGATTACATCGGTTGTTCAGAGAAATTACGCGACGAGATGCTTGCTCCTTTTCCACGAACAAAATACTCGATCCAGGTTCACCGTCAGGAGTATTATGCTATTATCAGCCATATGGATACTCAGATAGGGCGTATATTGGAAGGTTTGGAAAAATCAGGAAAAGCAAAAAACACCTATATCTTCTTCTCTGCTGATCATGGTCTGGCAGTGGGTCACCATGGTTTGGTAGGCAAGCAAAATCTGTTCGACCACAGTGTGAGGGTTCCTCTTATGATAGTGGGCCCTGATATTCCAAAAAACAAAAAACGAGATCAGCAGGTTTACCTCCAGGACATAATGGCTAGTTCACTGGATCTGGCCGGATATGAAAACCCTGCTTTCGTAGAGTTTAATAGTTTAATACCGATGGTGCACAAAAAGAATCAGGATTCACCTTACAATTCCATTTATGGTGCCTACCTGATGCTTCAACGTAGTATCAGAACAGATCAATACAAGCTTATTTTTTATCCTCAGGCCCAAAAGGTATTACTTTTCGACCTTGATAAAGATCCTGAAGAAATGCACAACCTGGCAGAGGAAAAAGAGTTTCATGACGTGGTTAAGAAGCTGGCTAATGACCTGAGAGTTTTGCAAATAGAGATGGATGACCCAATTGATATTTCCGAAGTCTTTCCCGTGTATTTCCAAAACTAACCCGTCTGAAAACCCAAATGACTCATTTGTTTTAAGGTATTTTAACAAAAAATTTGTTTTCGCATCATTCCATGTATATATTTGGGTCAAATCAATAAATACACTGTATGATGAAAAAATTTACTCTTTTCTTGCTAGTAATTAGCATGGCAGTTTCTTTCAGCCTGTCGTCCAACGCGCAGACAAACGATTTGAAAGGTAATGGGGAAGTATTCTACCTCGAAACTTTCGACTGGGGTAACCCAGATGACCCTAAAGGCTGGACAGCTCCCGAGGGCTTTTATTTTGAAGACCCTGACGATCTAGGATATAACTGGCACTGGTACCCAAACGATAGTCTCATAGCCGAATTAGTAAACGAGCCACCATTTAGATCAAGCACTCCTGATGATGGACACCTTTGCTTGTTCCTGGGCCGTTACAATGACTATAGGGATCCGGGTGACAATGTAAATAATGCCGTTGTCTTTCCAACATTTGACTGTAGTGAACACTCATCTGTAATTGTCAGCTATGAAACATCATTCCAGTCTTACTCCACAACAGCAGGTATGGAAATGCTGATTTCTAATGATGCCGGAGTACACTGGGCAACTTACAATGTTGGCTTTGGCTGCGGTCACAAACAACGTCCTAATAGTATTGGCCCTGGAGACATGACTGTTTTTGAGGCAAATATATCTGATGTTGCTGCAGGAATGTCTGAAGTTGTTATTAAAATCAATTGGTCAGAGACATGGATATATTTTTGGCTCATTGATGATTTCAAACTTTCAGAGGCATTTGACAACGACCTAAGAATGGAATTTTTCACTATGGAGTGGGAAGATGGAAATGATGGAACCATTGAGAGCTACTCTCACAACCTTCCTATATCTCAGCTAAGTGAATTTGGTGCGTTAACCAACTTTGAAGCCGCCGTAAACAATTTCGGTGAAATGGATCAATACGGTGTTCACCTTAATGTGGATATAGCTAAAAACAGTCAGAGTGTTTGGAACCAATCAACTGGATCTGATTATTTGCCTGTACTTTTGCTTGACACTGTCATGTTAGAAGAATCATTCACTCCTCCAGCCGAATTTGGCCATTACAAAGTTACCTGGGATATCATACAGGAGGAAACTGAACAATCTCCAGAGAATGATATGGGAGAAGCCTTCTTTAATATTACCGATTCTATTTACTCAAGAGGTGATGATACCCCTGAGGAATCATTCGTTTGGGGCCTCGATGCTTATGGCGATGAGGGTGTACCTAACGAGCAGCATTTCGTAGGTAACATTTACCCTATCTATGGTGATACTGAAGTTGAAGGAATATCTGCTTTTGTTACCGGAGGATTGGCAGATGGTGAAATTGAATTCAGGATGGCTATGTATTGGCTGCCACCAGCCGACGAAGAAGATGACACTCCTGTTGAATGGTTAGTTTCTGAAATTGTTACTCTCGATTC
>CAYXQX010000017.1:0-19010 GCA_964467485.1 uncultured Porphyromonadaceae bacterium
CGTAAAGTTGTCAAACTCGCGTTCAATCGCTCTGAAATCTTCCTCATAGAAAATTTCCCTCATTGAACGTCCACCATACCAATAACTAACCTTTCGACCGGTTTTTAAAGTGTGGAAAAGATGGAAGATATGAGAACGAAGAGGAGCCATGCCAGCACCACCGCCTATATAAACCATCTCATTTTCTGTATCCTTAATGTGGAATTCTCCATAAGCTCCACTGATCATTACTTTGTCACCAAGCTTACAATTAAAGATATAAGATGAACAGATTCCGGGATTTACACTTGCAAATCCGGATTTGGCAGCATCCCACGGCGGAGTAGCAATACGAATATTTAGCATAACAATATTCCCTTCGCCAGGGTGGTTGGCCATTGAATAGGCACGATAGGTCGGCTCAGAATTCTTCATCTTAAGATCCCACATCTTAAACTTATCCCACTCGTCGCGGAATTCTTCTTCAATCTCGAAATTTTTGAAGTCGACATCAATCTTTGGAACATCAATCTGGATATATCCTCCTGACTGGAAGTCCATCGTTTCTCCCTCGGGGAGACGTACAACAAACTCCTTGATAAAAGTTGCAACATTTCTGTTGGAAATAACCTCACATTCCCACTTCTTGATTCCCATAACTTCTTTAGGAATCCCTATCTTCATATTATTCCTTATCTTAACCTGGCAGGCAAGCCTCCAATAATTTTGTGCTTCTTTACGAGTAAAAAAGCCAACTTCAGTAGGAAGAATATCACCGGCGCCTTCAAATACCTGGCACTTACACATACCACAGGTTCCACCACCCCCGCATGCACTAGGAATAAAAATTCCCTGTTGTGACATGGTGTTAAGAATGGTGCCTCCTGGTTCTACATCAATTACTTTTTCTCCATCATTTATATCTAAAGATACCTTCCCTTGTGGAGTCAGTTTCTTTTTTGCAAAAAGCAATACCGCTACTAACAGTAATACAATTACTAAGAAAGCTCCGATACTTATACCAACAATGGGACCTATGCCTAAAGATGAGTCTAACAGAATCATATCTGGTTTTGTTTTTTGTTTACAGTTTAATTCCCATGAAACTCATAAAAGCAATACCCATGAGTCCCACAATGATAAAAGTGATTCCCAGACCACGCAATGGAGCCGGGATATTTGAATAACTGATTTTCTCGCGAATAGCAGCAAGTCCAACTACGGCCAGAAACCATCCAAAGCCAGAACCCAAAGCAAAGGATATCGCTTCGCCAATATTTGTATAAGCTCTTTCCTGCATAAATAAGGCACCTCCTAAAATTGCACAGTTAACGGCTATTAGAGGAAGAAAAATTCCAAGAGCATTATAAAGTGTTGGGGAAATCTTCTCAATAATCATCTCAGTAAGCTGAACAATTGAGGCAATTACAGCAATAAATAATATAAAACTAAGGAATCCCAGATCTACCTCAGCCAGCTTAGGACTGATCCAGGATAAAGCTCCCTCCTGCAATATATAATTCTCTATCAAATAGTTAACAGGGATAGTAATTACCAACACGAATATCACAGCAAGCCCAAGCCCGGTAGAGGTTTTTACAGTTTTTGAAACTGCCAGATATGAACACATGCCCAGGAAATAGGCAAGAATCATATTCTCTATGAAGGCACCTTTTACAAATATGCTAATTAGATTTTCCATGGATGTGCGATTTAATTCGATTCAATCAGATCTCTGTTTTTACTTCTCTGTATCCATATTATGATACCAACAACAATGAGGGCCATAGGTGATAGAATCATTAGCCCGTTGTTTTCATAACCTATATCATATAGGCCAATCTTCTCAATAACCGGGTATCCCCATACTGTTCCTGAACCTAACAATTCACGGAAGAACGCCACAACTATCAGAACCCAGCCATATCCAAAGGAATTACCTAGTCCATCAAGAAAGGAATCCCAAGGCTTATTTGCCATAGCAAATGCCTCCAGACGGCCCATTATAATACAGTTAGTAATAATCAACCCCACAAATACCGACAACTGCTTACTAACATCATAAACAAATGCTCGTAGTACTTCATCAACCAGAATTACCAGAGAGGCGATAATAACCAGCTGAACAATAATCCTTATACGGTTTGGAATAGATTTCCTTAATAAGGAAACGATAACATTTGATAAGGTCAAAACTACCATTACTGAAAGAGCCATTACAAAAGCTGGCTTCAGCTTAGCTGTTACCGCAAGAGCTGAACAAATACCAAGTACCTGAACAGTTATTGGATTGTTGTCGCTCAAAGGATTTGACAACAATTTCATATTTTTAGATGAGAACAGACCCATATCGGCTTATTTTTGCTGGTTAATAAATGATTCATAAACACTAAGACAATCAAAAAGCATCGCCTCAAGCCCTTTACTGGTAATGGTACCTCCAGAGATCGCATCAACTGAATTATCAGTTTCAGGAATACCAGCCTTATTCACGAGTATTGAGGTGAAGGATCCTGATGAATCAAAGATCTTCTTATTCTTAAATTGATCCTGGAATTGATCAGTGTTGATCTCTGCTCCTAAGCCAGGTGTTTCACCTTTATGGTCGAAAACTACACCTGCAATAGAAACAAAATCGTCATTCAAAGCTATAAAACCCCAAATAGGGCCCCATAAACCTTTTCCCAAAACAGGAAAAATGAAATTCTTATTCCCGCCCTTCTGGGTGCATACATAAACAGGAAGGGTGCGCTCTTCAGCAGCTTTTACATTTTCCTTTTTCAGATCTACCGTAAAAGCATCTATTCCATCAATTCTATCTCCTTTTGAATTAATTACGAAAGACTCAGTAATAAATTTATCATATTCAGCCTCAACGTAATCATTCTTTAATTCAGCATCGGCAGCCTCCATGCCCTGACCGACAGTGTTCAGGATATCCAGCTTTTTAGCTATTTCCTCATTTTTCTCCTGGAATGGCTTCAACCCGGTTGCCGCCAGAGAGAGGATAGCAGCCACAATGATTACCATCACCGAGGCGTACATAAATATATATAAGTTGCTTCTATTCATCTCTTTGAAGTTTGATCAGTTGAAATTTATTAAGCACTGACTCTTTTTAGTCTTTTCCGGATATTTGCCTGTACGATATAATAATCGATCAATGGAGCAAACACGTTCATAAACAATATTGCCAACATAACACCTTCTGGATATGCCGGATTCAATACCCTCACAAGTATTGCAAGTACACCAACCAGGAAGCCATAAATCCATTTTCCTGTTTCTGTTTGTGCAGCTGTTACAGGGTCGGTAGCCATAAAAACAATTCCAAAGGCAAAACCACCCATTATCAAGTGCTGCCAGAAAGGAATCTCCATAAATGGATTAACTGCAAAAATATTTAGCAGTAAACCCATAAACAGTCCACCAATCGTACCTGATAAAATGATTTTCCAGGAAGCTATTCCAGTATAAATCAGGATAAAAGCCCCTATCAGAATTGCAAGGGTGGAAGTCTCTCCAACCGATCCTGGGATATACCCCATAAACAGATCCATTGGACTCGGAACTTTATCAAGGTTTCCGGCAGCAGCCTCAGCCAAAGGTGTGGCACCGCTGAATCCATCAACAACACCTACACCTTTATTCATACCTCCAATCCAAATTTTGTCGCCCGACATAAATGATGGATAAGCAAAGAATAGAAACGCTCTGGTAAGTAAGGCAACATTGAAAATATTCATGCCTGTACCGCCAAAAATCTCCTTACCAATGATAACTGCAAAAGCAACGGCAAGAGCCAGCATCCAAAGGGGTGTGTCAATAGGAACAATTAATGGTATCAGTATTCCTGTAACAAAAAATCCTTCACTAACTTGATGACCTTTAACCTGGGCAACTGCTATCTCAATTCCTAATCCTACTCCATAGGAAACAATCAATAGGGGTAATATTCTAATAAACCCATAACCCAGAGCCTGCCATGACCAGAACGCAACGCTCTCGCCCTGAGACAGAAAGTGCTGAAATCCAGTGTTAATCATACCCATAATTAATGCTGGAACGAGAGCAAGCATAACAAGAATAAATGATCGCTTCAAATCAACATTATCCCTTATATGAGTTCCTTTTATTGTAACAGTATTAGGTACAAAAAGAAATGTTTCAACTGCTTCAAAAAAGGATTCGAGGAAACTGAGCTTGCCACCCTTTTCAAAAGTGGGTTTTATTTTATCGACAAACTGTCTTAATTTTCCGTTTTTCATAATAGTTTTTCTTCTAACAAGCTAAAAGATTTAATTAACTCATCTCCCTTCTCATAAGATCAAGGCCATTACGGAGAATATCCTGCACATCATTCTTTGTTGTACAGACAAATTCACAGAGAGCCAGATCCTCTTCAAGCAACTCATAAATTCCTAACTGCTCCATCTTGTCAATGTCTTCAACAAGAATTGCCTTTAATAAATGGACAGGCAGAATATCCATTGGGAGCACTTTTTCATATTCTCCGGTCATAACAAATGCCCGCTTACCACCTTTGAGGTTTGTATCAATATCCCACTTTTTATTTGGCATTAACCAGCTCAAAAAGGTTCTTGAATTGGAGAATTTATTCAGCCCGGGCAGAGCCCAGCCAAACAACTCATAATAATTACCTTCCGGTATAACAGAAATCAGAGAATCAAAAAAACCAAGATATCCATCTGATGCTAATTTCGCTCCTGTAAGAACATTCCCGCTAATTATCCTTGCCGGCAGGTCGCCTTCACTATACTTCCCTGCAACCAGGGAATTAATAGAAGCCCCCAGATTAGTCCTGTAATATTTAGGCTTATCAACTTTTGAACCGGCCAGTGCGACCACAATTTCTGTAAGCAGCTTTCCCTCAGTAAATAGTTTACCCAGGAGACAAACATGCTGAGGATTTATTGTCCATACGATATCCCCTTTATTAATAGGATTGATACGGTTGATCTGGATACCTACATTTCCTGTTGGATGAGGGCCCGTGAAAAAGTGGTATTCAACTCCTGATAAATCAGCATAAGCACTCGAAACAGGATAACCACTTTTCAAACCCAAATGAATCTTACCTTCCGTTAGCTTCTTAAGAGCCTCTATTCCGACAGCAAAACTCTTGTCCTGATCATTTAGAATAAGGTCATAGTCAGGAGCTAAAGGAGCAGTATCAAATCCGGAAATATAAATAGCCTTTGGCTTAATCGATGGATCGGCAACAACACCATAAGGCCGCTGAACCAAGGTGGGCCATAAGCCCGATTCCAAAAGTGTCTCCTTTATCTTTTCACTAGCCATGGTAGCCGGATCGCCTTTTTCAAAAGACACAAACTCCTGTTTGTCAGCTGCTTCTACAACAACCTCAAGAATTCGCCGGCGTTCACCCCTGTTAACACTTTTTACCACCCCGGATACTGGTGAAGTAAATTTCACTTCCGGATGATATTTATCAAAAAACAAAGGCGTACCCGCCTTTACTAACTCTTCAGGTTTTACCAGCATCTTCGGGGTTAATCCGACAAAATCTGGCGGTTTGACCGCAAAAAGATTAGCCTTATCAGCTGACACACAGACCTTTTCGGCCGCGCCCTTCAGCTTAATATCAAGGCCCTTCTTTATTTTGATTACCTTTGGCATAGCATTGGTATTGTTTTTGAGAATTAATTCACAAAAGTATATATTTTTTTTAATATCGGAACAGTCGAATGAATATATATAAAATTGTATATGTAATAATATTTATATTGATTTCTACAACTGTTATCCAAACAGTTAGATCAGGTGAAGTCAGTGAAAAAAGAATAATTGACAAACACTATCAGGATGAAAAAGTGAATAATTACGTTTTTCGCGAAAATATAAAAACTGTACAATTTCACCCTGAAGGTTGGGAACTTGGATATCCAATAATTGATATTAATGACAAAACACCACTGGTATTTAGCTTTGATGACTTAAGTGATGAGTCGGAGAATTATTCCTACACAATAATTCATTGCAACTCCGACTGGGTCCCAACAGATATTCTTCAATCGGATTATATATCAGGTTTGAATGAGGGAGTAATCAATGACTACGAGTTCTCACGAAATACTTTGAAGGATTACATTCATTACACCTTGAAAATCCCAAATGAAAATATGAGGCCTACCCTCGCTGGAAATTACATCCTGATGGTTTACGAGAATTTCGATAGGAGTAATCCGGCTATTACAAGCAGATTTTATGTTGTGGATTATATGGTAGAGATTGAAGGACAAGCCAAAAGAACAGATGACATGCTCCATTTCGATACCGGACAGGAAATAGACTTCAATATACGACATGAAAATCTTCATCTTGATGATCCTGATAAGAATATTCGGGTATGCATTTTACAAAACAACAACGACCTTACTGCTATCAACGACCTAAAGCCAACTTTTGTCCAGAATGATGTACTGGTATATAATTATGAGGAAGAGAATCAATTTCCAGGTTTGAGTGAATTCAGATACTTCGACACAAAGAACCTCAAATACATTACTGACCAGCTGGAAAGAGTAGTTTTTCAACGACCATTCCATCATGTCTATTTGCTGCCAGATAACAATAGATCATTGGATAAATATGATTTTTATGAAGATATAAATGGGTTCTACTTCATTAAATGGGATGAAGGATCTGATTCCCGACTAGATGCTGACTATGTTATGATGCATTTTTTCCTGCCCTTTCAATCACCATTAAGCGGTGCAGACATATATCTATATGGTGGCTTGTCAAATTGGAATTTAATGCCTGACCTAAAAATGGCATACAACACGGAACTTGAGGGCTATGAATTGATATATCCATTCAAACAAGGACTATATAATTACCAGTATGTATTCGTTCCGGAAAAGGGAAAGCCTGATTTTACCTTTTTTGAAGGGAGTCATTTTGAAACTGAAAACGATTATCTGGTGTTCGTCTATTATAAAGACTTCAGAAAACGGTATGAAACATTAGTCGGGTTTAAGATCTTGAACACAATACCAAAAAGCACTTTTTGAACTTTGGCACCTTAAAAATTGTTTAATAAATTTGTATACATGCATTACTTCTATAAAATAGCTTTTATTCTGCTGATCGCCGGGTGCATTTTGCCTGATAGTATCATGGCTCAGGGCGAGATTAATGATGAGGACAAAGTTTTTTATAGAAATGAAAGAACTTATTCAGGCACTCTATCCACTACTGGTTGGAATGCTGGAATGCAATTCACAAAAAGGAAGGATGCTTTTCGTAGTTTTATTTACGGAGGCGAAATTGGCAGTCTAAAGCACCCTAAAGAATACAAAAGCCAAAGTCCATACGAAGGTGGATGGGGGACTGGCTACGTTTTTGGCAAAACAAATGAAGTAGTGACCTTAAGATTTGGATCAGGATTTCAGAAAGAAATATTTAGCAAATACGATAAAGGAGGAATATCTGTAAGATACTTCTACTCTGCCGGAGTGTCATTAGCTCTCATAAAACCAGTATACTACAACAAAGTTGTAGGTTATGATTATCAACAACTTAGAGTCTTAACTGAAGAATCACTCTTTGATCCTGATTATATGCAAAGCATCTATGATATTTTTAGCAAGAAAACTTTTTTTACAGGTATAGATGAGATTAGTCTTGATCCAGGTGTTTATGCCAGAGCAGGTTTGAGCTTTGAATACAGTATCCAGGACAGAATAGTTAATGCTTTAGAAGGAGGGATAAAGCTCGAGGGATTTATGAAAAAAGTACCAATTATGGCCAGTGATGATAACCAGAGATTATTCTTCTCTCTTTTTGTCACTTATAGGTTTGGTAAAGTGATGGATGCGCGCTTCAATAATCAGCCTTAATTGCAAAACTTAAAATCATTGAAAAAAACTTCTTTTCAAAACTCTGAAAACCTGCGTCATTGCTAGTTTTCAAAAATAGAAGCTTAATTTTGTATTATTCTTTTTTTTTGTATTTTTAGTGCCTATTAATCTGTTTGATAAGCACGATTTTTCTGAAATTATAACATTATGAAAAACAAACATTTACTCTTTGCAATTGCCCTTGTTCTAACTACAGGATTTTCTTCCTTTGCTCAGGAAAAAATCTCAGGCGAGGTTACCCTCACTGGTCAAAACAACCAGGAGGTCAAATTCCTCGACCCGATGAATCCTGAAACCTGGCTCCATGCTCGTCGAGCAAACCAGTTTTCCGGAGACATTAACATCGAGGATCTCCTGCGCGCTCAACAACAAGTGATAGATCTAACCAAAAAAAGCTCTAATTCACTGGATATGGGCTGGGAAGAGTTAGGTCCTAACAACATTGGAGGCCGTACTCGGGCACTTCTCATTGACCCAACGAACCCTTCTATCTGCTTTGCCGGTAGTGCAGGGGGAGGATTGTGGAAATCAACCACAGGAGGTACATCCTGGTCAAAAACAGTCACCACTGATGGTAAAATTTTTGACAATCAGGTAGTTTCATCAATTTGCCGTGCCAGTAATGGTGATATTTATTTTGGAACTGGCGAAGGCCTGGCTCGCACCAATGGCGTTCCTAACAATGCATACTTAGGATTCCCCGGCCAAGGAGTATGGAAGTCAACTGATGGAGGAAATACCTTCCAGCATGTTTCTTCAACCTGGACTGGTACAGAAGCTCAATCTGCATTTATGTGGGTTAATGCCATGGCTGCCGATCCAAATAATGCTAACAGAATATATGCATCTACAAGAACGGGTCTGCGTATGTCAGATAACGGCGGACAATCATGGATGAACCCTATTCCTGATATGGTAGGACCATCATCAGATGTTCAGATTGGTAGCGACGGAACAGTTATTGTATCTGTTAGAGCCGATATGGACTCAGACGATTGTATAGCTTATGTTTCTGCAAACGGAAACGATGGAAGCTTTACAAAAATTTCTGCTACAGACGGTACAGATGTTGGTCTGATTAACGAACTGGAAATTGCAAGGCTAAAATTTGCCTTTGCCCCAAGTGATCCAAATTACATTTATTGTGTTGCCGCAACATATACCAGAAATAATAAGGGTGTAGCTACAGCATGGCCTCTTGAGAATGTTTATCAGTCGATGGATAAAGGTCAAACATGGAAAGTAATAGGACCAGGTGGTTCCTCACAGTTTGAATTCCTGGGAAATGCAGGTGATTATAACATTGCTCTTGGTGTTGATCCAAGCAATCCTGATTTTATCATGGTTGGTGGAAAAGACCTATGGACATGGTCATATGTTACAGGATGGGAAAAAATAACACTCAATGAACCTACCGAACTGCGTAACAGAGGATTTTATATACATATTAATCAGCATGCCATAACATGGCATCCAACTGATGGTAATACAGTATATATTGGAACAAATGGTGGAGTTTCAGTAAGTAATAACAAGGGAGAAACCTTTACTCTCCTAAACAGGAACTTTAACTCCACTCAATTCTTCTCAGTTGCATTCTCAAATAAGGGAGAAGTATTGGGCGGTAGCCTTGATAATGGTATTCTTTATATCGACTATCAGGGTAATGACCCAATGTATGCTGAGTGGTATGGTGGAGACCCCCGTGGTTTCTCCAGTTTCAATAGTTTTCGTCATGGTGGTGAAGTAGCAATATCAATGCTGGATCCAAACATGAAATTCTATACCACTCCTGGTGGAGTTCTGCACCGTAGAGTTGTTACTGAAGGTCAGCCAACAGTACAAGCTAGTTACTATCCTTACGGTAATGGCGGTCCTTGGTTATCTCCATTGGCAATCTGGGAAAGCTTTAATGATCCATATAGCTGGGATAGCATAATGTATATCGCTGACAGAGATTATGCTGCCGGTGAAACTGTAGTGACAAATTCAGCTCTGGGGGCAAAACCTCTGAAAAGAGTATTAGAAGGTGGTCTAAACGTTGGCGACACTCTAATGATTCATGACACTTATCAAGCCATGGTAGCTATTGGTAAAGATGATGCAGCTGCAGTTAAAGTTAACCGTGGAGCCTTAAATATTAAAGCAAAATTTAAAGGCCAGTTCTATTGTATAATCCCTAGAAAAGGTAATCTTGCCAGAGTAGCCAACAATGACCAGGTAGTCGAAATCGCTATATCAAATGATGGAAACTATATCTATTCCGCAATTTGGGATGTTTCCGACCAACACTACAAGATTTATCGTGTATCTAATATGCGTAATGCTCGTGACAGAAGCACAACGTCTACTGCTACAGGATTTGATCCAATAACCGGTTTACCTACTTATGTAGAGAAAACTGCGGAAATTGGTTCTTTCGAACAGGTTGTTACCAGTATCAATGTTGACCCACGTAATCCCGATAACGTTATCGTTACTTGTGGTAACTATGGCAACGACAACTTCATATACATTTCAAGAACAGCAACATCAACTGCTGACTCTACTCAATCATTTGTGCCAATTCAAGGTAACCTGCCTCAGGCTCCGGTCTTCGATGCAATGTTTAATTGGAGAGATAGCAAGGAAGTTATCGTTGGAACAGAATACGGTGTTTGGTCAACAAAAGACATATTTAATGCATCACCATCATGGTCAAGCGAAAATCAAAAAGGGATGGAAATACTTCCGGTTTTTGAATTACGTCAGCAATATTTAGAAAACAACGCTGAATGGGGAATCGAAAATCATGGAACTGTTTATGCTGCTACTTTTGGACGTGGATTGTGGAAGTCTGAGACTTTCTCATCTAAAGGTGCCACAAGTATTGCTACAAGAATCCTGGCTGAAACCAATATTGATGTGAACATTCATCCTAACCCGGTTGCCGAAGTGGCTCAGATCAAATATCAACTCGACAAAAATGGCGATGTTGAATTCCAAATCTTCGATCTACAGGGTAGAATGGTTAAAGTAATCAACCTCAACAATCAATCTGCAGGTGATGGCCAATATAGCTTTGATGTTGATGGACTGGAAAGTGGTTCATACATCATCAGAATGAATGCTAACGGTCAGAAAAAAACCAACAGGTTCATGGTTAAATAGTAAGATTATATAATCAATATAAAATGAAGGTCTCACTATTTGTGGGACCTTTTTTTTATTACCTTTGTGGGCGTTTTCACAATACGCATATTTTTAACTTATAAGTAATTAAAGATGTCTAAAATTAAAGTTGGAATTAACGGATTTGGTCGCATCGGCCGGAACGTTTTTAAATTGATTATTGAGAGACCTGAACTGGAAGTTGTAGGAATTAACGACCTGACTGATACAAAAACTTTGGCACATTTGCTTAAGTATGATTCTACCCAGGGTAAATTCGCTGGAACCGTTGATTTTAATGATGAAGCACTTATTGTAAACGGACAAGTAGTTACTGTTACTGCTGAACGTAGTCCGATAAATATTAAATGGTCACAAACACCCGATGTTGTTATTGAATCAACAGGTATCTTCCGTTCTAAGGAAAGTGCAAAAGGCGGCTATGGTGATCACCTTAAGAATGGTGCAAAAAAGGTTATCCTTACTGTTCCTTCAAAAGATGAAATTGACAGCACAATTGTTCTTGGTGTTAACGATGAAGCTATAACTCCTGAAGCACAGACAATCTCTAACGCAAGCTGTACAACAAACTGTCTTGCCCCTATTGCAAAAGTATTGAATGATTCATTCGGTATCGAGAACGGTTTAATGACAACCATTCATGCGTATACTAACGATCAAAATATTCTTGACGGCCCTCATAGCGACCTTCGTCGTGCCCGCTCTTGCGCTGTTTCTCAAATCCCTACCACTACAGGTGCAGCCAAAGCTGTTGGAATAGTTATTCCTGAACTGAATGGTAAACTTGATGGTATGGCAATTCGCATTCCTACTGCAACCGGTTCCTTAGTTGACCTGGTAGTTAACCTGAAAACTGAAGCTACAGTTGAAGAGATTAATGCTGCTATGAAAGCTGCTGCAGATGGACCAATGAAAGGTATTCTTGAATATACTGAAGATCCTATCGTTTCTGTTGACATTATCCATAATACCCATAGCTCAATATTTGATGCCTTAAGTACAATGGTAAAAGGTAAAACAGTTAAAGTACTTTCATGGTATGATAACGAATGGGGATATTCTGCACGCGTTGTAGACCTTATTGAAAAGCTTTTCTAAGAGCTTAAATAAAACATATTTTAGAAAAGACCTGTCTGACTCGCTCAGACAGGTCTTTTTTTTATATTTTTATAATTATATGAGGCCTTTAGCTAAACGTATTGACTTGTTGAAATTTCTTGGGCAACTGTTTAGGGATATATCCTCCGACCTTTCCACTAATTTTTATCCTCAATCAACAAAACTGAAAAATACGCTCCCGGAAGTTGAACAAACCAATCCATGGTTCACTCCTGAATCTGTATTAAGAGTATTTAAAATTTGGGGTGAGACCTTAACTGATGAAGCTATCAATTCCTGGCTTTCCTCCTATAATTTAAACTCAAGCTCACACAAAACAAAAAAAGTTATGGTTATCATGGCCGGTAATATCCCGCTGGTCGGTTTTCATGATTTTTTATGTACGATAATATCCGGGCATATCTTCTGGGGGAAACTATCATCCCGCGACAAAATCCTCTTTCCTTTAATCCGTGATTGGATACTAGAATTTGATGATGCCTGGAAAGACTATATAAAACTGGATATCGCGCCTAAGAATAACGCTGAGGTAGTTATAGCTACAGGAAGTAATAATACCTCCCGCTTAATAAAAGAACTATTCTCCAACAAGCCATTGATCATTCGTCACAACAGAAATTCCATTGCTTTGATAACAGGAGATGAGAGTGAGCTGGAGCTCCAAAACCTTTCTTTTGATATCCTATGGTACTATGGATTGGGATGCCGCAATATATCACTGCTGTGGGTACCAGATAAGTACGACTTAACCAAACTGGTAAAAATTATCCAGGATATCAAGATGGACTTGCCCGTAGTATATGAAAACAACCTTAAATATCAGAGAGCCAAGGCTGTTATGCACAAAATACCGGTGTATGACGCAGACAAATTACTCTTCATTGAAAATCCTGAATTAGATTCATCCCTTGGGACTCTGCATTTTACCAGATATAAAAATACT
The DNA here is from genome assembly GCA_964467485.1 of uncultured Porphyromonadaceae bacterium. Classification (GTDB taxonomy): domain Bacteria; phylum Bacteroidota; class Bacteroidia; order Bacteroidales; family UBA12481; genus JAUVKA01. The sequence goes on from CAYXQX010000017.1 coordinate 13,120, forward strand.
GAGCAGATAAACCTGTTCCAGAAACTCAATACTGAAAATATTCAATGTAGTGTATGTAGTGTAGGAAACATGTCAAAATGGAATAACACAATTGGCTTTGGCAAGTCACAAAAACCCGACTTAATGGACTATGCTGATGGAATTGATACAGTGCAATTTTTAATCAACCTACAATAATGGACACATTAAAAACACTCCTGATAATAATTGGACCAACAGGAATAGGCAAGACTGCCTATAGTATAGAGCTTGCTAAAAATCAAGATACAGAAATCATCTCATGTGATTCAAGACAGATGTTTAGGGAAATGAGAATTGGCACAGCTGTCCCATCCTTTGAAGAACTGAATGCAATACCTCATCATTTTATTGGTAATTTATCTATACATGATTATTATAATGTTTATCAATACGAAACAGAGGTTTTAAAACTTCTGGATAGTCTGTACCGCAAAAAGGATTTGCTTATTCTTACAGGAGGTTCCGGACTCTATCTCGATGCAATTCTTTTTGGAATGGACGACATTCCCAATCCTGATATCGCTATTAGGGAAAAACTCACAAAACGGATTAAAGATGAAGGAGTTGGCCCACTAGCTGAAGAACTAAAAGTTATTGATCCGGCATATTATGCAGAAGTAGATAAATTTAACCCTAAGAGGGTACTTAGAGGCCTGGAGGTATGGTATAGTACAGGTAAAAAATTTAGTTCATTCCGGGTAAAGACAAACCGACCACGCTCCTTCACACCCCTAATAGTTAACCTGCAGATGGAACGTGAAGATTTGTATTCAAGAATTAACAAACGCGTTAACATCATGATTGAATCCGGAATGAAGGAGGAGGCATTATCTCTTTATCCAATGAGGCAGTTAAATGCCTTGAACACCGTTGGATACAAAGAGTGGTTTGGTCATTTCGACGGCCAATACAATGAGGAGGAAGCTATTAGATTAATAAAAAGAAATACAAGACACTACGCCAAGCGACAGATTACGTGGAATAAGAAATATGACATTAAACTTAATACAAGCCCTGAATCCACTGCTGAAATCCTGAAATACTTGGATTCGCAACTTTAATCTTCAGGGTAAAACCCTTTCTTTAATACATCATATTCATCCAACCCTCTAATCTCCACATTGAAAAAGGACTTTGCAAAACCCCATCCGTAGCCGGTTAGCTGAATCAAAGAAGTCAAGATCGATAGAAAGGCTACTTTTATACTTCGATTACTTAAGCAGGAAACTAAGAAAATGAGGACAAACAAGACGCCAAGTGGTAAAAGGTAGAAAAGGTGCAACAGGGAGCCGGTCAAAAGAAGTAAAATTGAACCAAAGAGGAACAAACTAGGGAACCAGTATAGAATCTTTTTTGTATCAGGATAAACCTTTGAGATTATATACCTTGTATAACCGAAACGATATACCTGCTTGAAAAACTGCCTGAGGGTTGATCTACGCTTGTGATATAGGAAGCAATCATTGAAAAGTGCTGTCTTATAACCTCTTTTCATCAGTTCAACACTGAAAACCATATCCTCACCCGGATGCATACGAGTATTTGGAAATCCGCCCATCTCCTCATACAATTTACGGCTGATACCCAGATTGTAACTTCGTGGGTAGAACTTATCAATCTGTTTCTTCCCTCCCCTTATTCCTCCGGTGGTAATAAAGGATGTCATTGCGAAAGAAATAGCTTTCTGTACATCATTAAACTTATCAGCGGCTCTATCAGGTCCCCCAAAACAATCAACCGGTTTTTTTTGCAAAGAATCAAAAATTTTCTCCATCCAGTCGGGCGGTAAAATGCAATCTGAATCTACAAAAAGCAAATACTCACCTTTAGCTTCTGCCATACCGGTATTCCTGGCCAAGGAGGGTCCCTGATTTTCTCTGTCGATGTAATTTATTGGAAAGCTCTCCTTGAATGATTCCAGAATCTGGTCTGCTTTTCTGGAAGACCCATCTTCAACCAGCACAAATTCAAAATCCCTATATGTTTGCTTCGACAAAGATTCCAGAAGTTCAAACACTTCTTCGGGGCGATTATAAACAGGTACTATAAGAGAAAAAAAAGGCATTATTGATTCGGTTTTTTAGAAAGATAAAGAATTTCATCCTGATCAAGCCTATATCTGGCAGTTTTCTCAGGGCCAAGCTGTTGTGGGAAAGAAATCTCCTCTACATCAAACCCGGCACTTCTTAAACGATCAGGATAATCCAAGCCAAAAACACGCAAGTGATCCTTTTGACCAAAATGCTTCTCTCTTTCAGCCGGGGAAACTATTTCCCTGTCCTCATATGTTTCCTCCCTGCCATAATCGAGAGGAACCTGCAGAATGGCTTTTCCACCTGGCTTCAGCACCCTAAGAATCTCAGAGAGAACTTTCATATCATCCTCCACATGTTCAAGTACATGATTGCAGATGAAAAAATCATATTTATTTTCCTCCAGAGGGATATCATGCAGATCAAAATGAATATCAGCTATTGGAGATTCCAGATCAGCTGTTGTATAATCAAGGTTTTTTAGTGCCTTGAATCGTTTCAGGAAGCACTGTTCAGGAGCCACATGCAGAACTTTATAAGAACCCGTAAAAAAATCAGTTTCGTCTTTTAGGTACAACCAAATCTGACGGTGACGTTCCAATGACAAACATGCAGGGCACAGGACGTTGTCCCTCGAACTAACGCCATAAGGTAAAAACTTTCTGAAAGTATTCCCACACACCGGGCATTCGACCTTATCTCCACGATACCAGAATCTGAAAAGCCAGCTAAATAAATAACTAAATCTTATTAATACCGGCCTCGGAAGACGCCGTATTAGAAACCGGATCAAACCCTTCATAACTCTTCTTCAATCAAATAAACATTCCTGTCATTGGAGGAACGTGAAATTAATTCCCCAAGAAATCCGGTAAGAAAAAGCTGAACTCCAATTATCACCATTAGTAAGGCTAGAAAAAAGGCAGGCTGATCCGTTACACCTCGAATAGCTGAAATGTGGGTAGCTATTGCATGGATCTTAACCCCTATTATCCAGGCTGTTAAAAAACCTCCTATGAGCATCATCAACATACCAAGAGTACCGAAAAAATGCATAGGTTTCTTTGCAAAACGAGTAATGAAACTGATGGTTAGCAGATCAAGTGGACCGTTGATATATCTGCGAAGGCCATATTTTGTGGCACCAAACTGACGCTCCTGGTGCTGAACAACTTTCTCACCAATACTAGAAAACCCAGCCCTTTTTGCCAAAATGGGGATATATCTGTGCATATCACCATATATCTCAATGCTTTTTACAACAATACTTCTATATGCCTTAAGTCCACAATTGAAATCGTGCAACTTAATCCCGCTAATCATCTGCGCTACAAAATTAAAAAACTTGCTGGGCCATCTTTTACCTATGGGATCATAACGCTTTTTTTTCCAGCCTGATACAAGATCATATCCATCCTCACGTATCATGCGTACCAACTCAGGTATTTCATCCGGACTATCCTGAAGATCTGCATCCATAGTAATTACTACTTCACCTTGAGCTTTGTCAAAACCACAATGCAAAGCAGCTGCTTTACCATAATTTCGCCTAAATTTAATACCAAGAATAGCTGCATAAGATGCCTGTAGCTTCCGTATTACTTCCCATGAGTCATCCTTGCTACCATCATCAACCAGAATAATTTCATGACTTAAAGAGGCAGCTTTCACTACTCTATCGATCCATTTAACAAGAGGTTCAAGAGACTCTCTTTCGTTATACAGAGGTATTACAATACTTACATCCACAATTGAATAATTTACTGGTTATCTACTGTATCCTCTTCTTTTATCCCACTCATGGCGGACCGAAAAGGATCTTCATCCTTTCTCACAAAAAGCGACACAATCAAAGATATTATAAATCCTGTAAAGGTAGTTCCTAAAATAGTAGTAAACATCTGCCATCCCGGAGTTTGCATTTTCTGTGCTATTTCCATGTATTGCTCTATCTGTTCATCGGTGAATCCCAACTGGAAATAACCCTCCTCAACTGCTGTAAGGGCCTCGTTTACAGAACCAGGATTTATCCAGGTCATATAGAGCATACTATAAAAACCATAAATTACAGAAGCAAAAAACATCGTTCGAAACCCAAAACCCAAAGCCTGTCCATAACTGATGTATCCCTCATTGTAATTGTCGCGCCATGTTTTAATACTATAATAAACCGCAGCGATAATAACTGCCCAATGAAGCAATGGAAGAAGGTTGCCCGAACCAAGCTTCACAATTGAAATCAGAAATGCAAATACAACTAAAATCAATCCAATCACCAATCCGTGATTCATTGACACCTTAATCCTCTGGGCCTTCGTTTGTTCCATATTATCGAAAAATCAATAGTTTGCAAAGGTACCGGAATTTTAGCTGAAGAAAAAAAAATTCTTACCTTTGTCCCCGGGTAAGTCTTATACGACCAGCTCCTGCTGAACTCCCCCAGGACCGGAAGGTAGCAAGGGTAGGTAGTTGTAGCGGTGCGATATAAGTAGCTTACCCATTTTTTAATGTATTCCGTGTGGTTGTTAAACAATGAAATTTAGGAATCAAATGAATTTACTACGCATATTTAGCTACGCTCTTGTCACTTCCACTCTCTTCATTGCAGCTATTTCCTGTGATTCATTTTCCAAATGGGACATAAACTATGATACGGGCGTTTTTCCCGATACTGTAATTAACCTCGAATCAGTCAATACCCGATTCGATGATTATAATTCCTCAGGCCCCCCATCAATAGGCTACAATTTCAATCTTATCTTCTCAACTAATCGCGCAACAGAAGGTGAGAAATACGATCTTATTTCATACGATCTTTTTGTTTATTTTGATCAGAGCAATGGAGCTTTGGACCTTTATGGTTCTGAAGGAAGCTACCCTTATTACTATCTAACCGATATAGCAAACTCTGAAGATAATGAGTTTGGGCCATTCACCGTTCCATTTTCAACTCAGGACTTTCTCTTTATGTTCAGTTCAGACAGAACAGGAAATATGGAGATCTATGCCTCCTATTTTGATCAATATACATTTTCCGGTGGATCAATGGCTGATCCAACACCATTCCGAATGAATATCATTAATTCTGATGCTTATGACGCCTATCCGGCTTTCCTTCCTGATGGGACAGAGTTCTTCTTCTGCTCAAACCGGGACGGCAACCTGGATATTTACAGTCAGGAAGTAGACTACCACACAAATCTTCTTCAATGGGTTAAGGAAGACACAGTTTATCAACCTACTCCGGTGGAATCATTAAATTCACCCGAAGCAGACGTGTGTCCTTATATAAATGGTATCCTGATGGTCTTCACCTCCCAAAGAGCAGGTGGCTTCGGAGGATATGATTTGTATTATTCCCAACTCAGCGAATCCGGCTGGTCTGATCCGGTAAACTTTGGAGCAAAAATTAATACAGAATTTGATGAATTCAGACCAGTCACCTTTTTTGCACCAAAATTTGATAACGATTTAATGGTTTTCTCATCAAACCGACCCGGAGGAAAAGGAGGGTTCGACCTCCATTATGTTGGGATACCAAAACTTATGCAAACAAATTAAAAAATATTATGAAGTTTTTTTTAGACACAGCCAACCTGGATCATATACGTGAAGCTCAAGACCTTGGAGTACTTGACGGAGTTACAACAAACCCATCTTTGATGGCCAGAGAGGGTATTAAGGGTAGAGAAAATATCCTTAATCATTACCTGAAAATATGTGAAATAGTTGATGGTGCGGTAAGTGCAGAAGTAATCTCAACCGACTATGAGGGAATGATCAGGGAAGGTAATGAACTTGCCGCTCTCAATCCACAAATCGTTGTAAAGGTTCCTG
>CAYXQX010000018.1:0-570 GCA_964467485.1 uncultured Porphyromonadaceae bacterium
ATTGGTTCACCATTCTCATCCAGTTGAATGAAATCTCCCTTTACCATATCGTTCTCTTCAGCTTTTTCTATTTGCTTATATGCTCCAAAGCGTTGGCTGAAATTTTCTATTTGTTCATTTATGATTTTGTCATCTGCTTCGATTACATATTGAACTACCTTATCTTTTTTTGACAGGTCTAGTTCAATGTCCGGAGCAAGGGCAATATCGAAGGCAAAATCAAAGCTCTCTTGATTTTCCCAATCAATAGACGGGCTGTTCTCGTTGGGTAGGGGCTCACCTAAAATCCGAAGCTTATTTTCGGTAATATGCTCATTAAGCTTATCGCCAAGTAGCTGGTTAACCTGATCAACGAGTGCCGAAGTTCCATATAGTTTTTTGATTATTCCCAGTGGAGCTTTTCCTGGACGGAAACCATCCAATGTAGCTTTCTTCCTATAGTCTTTCAATACGTCCTCAACCTTGTTTTTATAATCTTCGGGTTCAATCTGAATTTTTACTACGGCATTCAGTTCATCCAGGTTCTCTTGATTGACATTCATTTCTTTAATTTCTTATGATACATGCTAA
>CAYXQX010000018.1:580-9437 GCA_964467485.1 uncultured Porphyromonadaceae bacterium
AATTAAAAAATAGCCGCCCTGCCTCCGGCTGTCCGGCAGCAAAGGCGGCTTGCTCTTTTTTTTGTGCGGATGGGGGGACTCGAACCCCCACGCCTTGCGGCACTAGATCCTAAGTCTAGCTCGGCTACCAATTACGACACATCCGCGAAAAATTTTGGCAAAGTTACTGTTTATATTTTGTTTTAATTCAAATTTTAAAACTTTCTACTTATCGATTTAAAGAAAAGTTTTGTCCCAGGTAAACTTTTCTTACTTGTTCATCTTCAGATAATTCTTTTGATGTACCAGTTTTGAGTATGCTACCTTCAAAAAGGAGGTACGCTCTGTCGGTGATACTAAGGGTTTCATGAACATTATGGTCGGTTATCAGGACTCCGATATTTCGGTCTTTCAACCTGGTAACGATATCCTGGATGTCCTCAACTGCTATTGGGTCGACACCTGCAAAAGGTTCATCGAGCAGAATAAAATTTGGTTTAAGAACCAGGGCTCTTGCAATTTCTGTTCTTCTTCTTTCCCCTCCTGATAGTTGAATACCTTTACTCTTGCGAATTTTATCAAGTCCAAATTCCTCTATAATGGATTCGGCTCTTTCTTTTTGTTCCTTGCTAGGCAGCTTGGTCATCTCCAGGATTGAGTAGATATTATCCTCAACTGTCATTTGTCTGAATACTGAAGCTTCCTGTGAGAGGTAGCCAATTCCGTTCTGGGATCTTTTATAAACCGGATCTCTGGTAATGTCCCGGTTTTCAAGAAAGATCTTTCCGGAATTAGGTTTAACTAGGCCGACTATCATATAGAAAGTGGTTGTTTTTCCGGCTCCATTTGGGCCTAGCAAACCAACTATTTCGCCTTGATTAAGTTCCAGAGAAACCTCATTTACCACGGTTCGCTGTCTATATCTCTTAACTAGTTTGTCGGTATATAATCTCATAAGGTTGATTTTATACAATTCCTTCTTTCAGAATATCGTGGATGTGAATTACGCCAAGGTAGGTAGTTTTATCCATCACTAGCAATTGAGTAATACTGTTTTTCTGCATTATTTTGAGGGCAGAATATGCACTGGTATCTGGTGATATTCTAAGAGGGTTAGCCGACATTATTTCTTCAGCCTGCAAATCTCTAAATTCACTATGTTTCTGCATCATTCTCCTGAGGTCTCCGTCAGTTATGATACCACAAACGTCGTTTTTTTCATCCAAAACTGCGGTGGCGCCCAGCCTTTTTGAGGATATTTCTACAATGACCTCTGGGATAGTTGCTTTATTGCGAACCTCCGGTTTATTATTTAGCACATATAAATCAGCTACAGTAAGGCTTAATCTTTTCCCCAGGGAGCCACCTGGATGTAGCCTGGCAAAATCTTTGGAGGAAAAACCTCTAAGTTCCAGAAGGCATATTGCCATAGCATCTCCCATTACAAGAAAGGCAGTTGTGCTGGTTGTTGGTGCCAGGTTATGAGGGCAAGCTTCCCTTTCTACCGGGACAGGAACAATGATTTTTGCCTGTTTTGCAAGGTATGATTCTGATTCTGAGACAAAGGCAATAATGGGGTTTTTTAGGGGTCTGACAAGAGGGATGAGCTTTTTAATCTCATCTGAGGCTCCGGATTTCGACATAATTAGTAATATATCTCCTGGTTGGAGTAGGCCCAAATCACCATGAATTGCATCAGTTGCATGCATAAAAAGAGCAGGCGTGCCAATTGAATTCAATGTTGCAACAACTTTTTTTCCTATCTGAATGTTTTTTCCAACCCCAGAAATGACCAAACGTCCTTTTCCTTTAAAAATAAACTCAACAGCTTCAACGAAGCCTTCACCCAATGAATCTACCAGCTTATCAATAGATTGGGCTTCCAGATGGATGGTTTTTTTTGCAGATTCTAATATTTTAGTTGATAAATTCAAACTATTATTTTGTATAGATGGTTAAGTGTTACGTTTTTTTATTAAATTTAGTTTACAAAACTACAAAAACACTGGGAGAGATTAGATATATATAAATAGTTGCTCCAGATTTTCAGTTTCATATAGTAGGAAACGTAGTATTTAGAATAATATTTGTTTTAATGAGAGATAGAGATACTCCATTGCGGGAATATCTGAAAGAATTCTTTGGGTTCAATACCTTCAAAGGAAATCAAGAGGAAGTTATTAAAAATGTATTATCGGGAGGTGATTCATTTGTACTCATGCCTACAGGCGGGGGTAAATCTTTGTGTTATCAGCTGCCTGCATTGATGATGGAGGGGACAGGAATAGTTATTTCTCCTCTTATTGCCCTGATGAAAAATCAGGTTGATTCAATGCGCAGCTTTAGTTCGGAGGATGGGATAGCTCATTTTTTGAACTCATCACTCACAAAATTACAAATCAACCAGGTTATGGATGACATGAAGTTGGGTAAAACCAAGCTTCTTTATGTTGCACCTGAGTCACTTACTAAAGAGGATTATGTTAATTTTCTTAAGGAGGTTGAAATTTCCTTTTTTGCTGTGGATGAGGCACACTGCATTTCTGAATGGGGCCATGATTTCAGACCAGAATACCGAAGAATAAGGCCGATGGTGGAGCTGATAGGCAGAAAACCTATTATGGCACTAACGGCAACGGCTACCCCCAAGGTGCAGCACGATATTCAGAAAAACCTAGGAATTGTTGATGCAGAAGTTTTTAAATCTTCCTTTAACAGGGCGAATCTGTATTATGAAATCAGGCCGAAAATGGAACCTGAGAAACAAATAATAAGGTTTATTAAAAGTAATCAGGGGAAATCGGGTATTATATATTGCCTTAGCCGAAAGAAAGTGGAGGCATTAGCTGAGACTCTCATTGTTAATGGGATAAAGGCTCTTGCTTACCATGCAGGGATGGATTCTCAAACAAGATCCCGTAATCAGGATCTTTTCCTGATGGAAGAGGTGGATGTTATTGTTGCCACAATAGCATTCGGCATGGGGATAGATAAGCCTGATGTTCGATTTGTTATCCATTATGATGTTCCCAAAAGTTTGGAGGGATACTACCAGGAAACGGGAAGGGCAGGAAGAGATGGAGGTGAAGGTATCTGTCTTACTTTCTATAGCTATAAAGATATCCAGAAACTGGAGAAGTTTATGCAGGGAAAACCTGTGGCAGAGCAGGAAATAGGGCGGCAGCTATTGTTTGAAACAGTTTCCTATGCTGAGTCATCAGTTTGCAGAAGAAGGCAATTGCTGCATTATTTTGGAGAAGAGTACGATCATGATAATTGTGAGAATTGCGATAATTGTAATAATCCTAAACCAAAGTTTGAAGGAAAGGAGTTTGTTGTACAAATTCTGGAGGCTATTCTTCAGGTTAAGGGGAAATTTAAAGCTGAGCATTTTGCAAATATACTTTCCGGGGTAGTTAATGCAGAGATTAAGACATACGGGCATCAGGATATGGAACTCTTTGGAAGCGGTGGAGGTAGAGATTCAAAGTTTTGGATGGCTGTATTCCGACAGTGCATGATTGCCGGTTTTATTTTCAAGGAAATAGAAAATTATGGCTTATTAAGGGTTACTGATCTGGGCAAAGCTTTTATTGAAAAGCCTTATTCATTTATGCTCACTAAGGATCATGATTATGATGATCTGGAGGATATAAGTATTGCCAGAAGCAGTGGTACGGGAGCTGTGGATCCTGAATTATTCAGTATGCTCAAGGATCTTAGGAAGCAGATTGCCAAGAAGAATGATCTGCCGCCCTTTGTGATATTTCAGGATCCTTCGTTGGAGGACATGGCTATTCATTATCCAATAAATCTTGATGAGCTGGCTAATATGTCGGGTGTAGGAATGGGAAAGGCAAAGAGGTATGGTAAAGAATTTGCTATTCTTATTGGAAAATATGTAGAAGAGAAAGATATTGAACGCCCTGTGGATATGGTGGTTAAGTCGGTTGTAAACAAATCAGGCTTGAAAGTATCAATAATCCAGAGTATTGACAGGCAGGTACCACTGGATACCATAGCTCAGTCGAAAGGACTAAGCATGGAAGATCTATTGAAGGAGGTAGAGTCCATTGTCAACAGTGGTACTAAGATTCATATCGACTATTATATCAACCAGGTTGTTGACGAGGATCATCAGGAGGATATTTTCTTTTATTTTAAGGAAGATGCGGAAACGGAATCTCTGGATGAAGCTATTGATGAACTTGGTGAAGAGGAATATTCACAGGAGGAGATCAGGCTGATCAGGCTGAAATTTATTTCAGAAATGGGAAATTAAGCAGGGCCTATTAAAATCTCATAAATCCAATTCGATCTAATAATACAGGGATTTTGTTTTATTTTGCAAACCCTTTAAAAAAAACGTGTTTTGACTATTCTGGAAATAAACCAACTGGACAAATCATTTGGAACTGTTCATGCTGTAAACAATTTGTCGTTTAGTATTAATAGGGGTGAGGTTTTCGGGATACTTGGCCCTAATGGAAGTGGAAAAACAACCACTCTTGCCATGGTTCTGGGAATTATAAGGCCTGATTCTGGAACTTATGGATGGTTTGGGGAACCCGACAAACCCAGTCTTCATAGAGATATTGGAGCCTTAATTGAAACACCCAATTTCTATCCCTATTTGAACCTTGTTAGAAATCTATCGTTAGTATGCAAGATTAAGGATATTGAACCATCTGAAATTGATAGGGTACTCAAGATAGTTAGTCTGTACGATCGTCGGTATTCTAAGTTCCAAACCCTTTCATATGGCATGAAGCAAAGGCTGGTACTGGCTTCTGTATTATTGGGCAATCCCCAGGTACTTGTTCTGGATGAGCCGGCCAATGGACTTGATCCGGAGGGTATAGCAGAAGTAAGAGAAATCATTCGTAAAGAGGCTGATAAAGGCAAAACCATTATTATGGCCAGTCATATTCTGGACGAGGTTGAGAAGGTGTGTACACATGTTGCAATTCTGAAGAATGGCAAACTCCTGGCGGCCGGTAAGGTTGGCGAATTGTTAAAGGGCCAAAAGTTGTTGATAATTGCATCTCCAGATACTCAAAAGCTGAAAGCTTTTCTTGATAATCATTCTCCTACCTTTCCTTATACAATAGCAAATGATTCATTTATGATTGAGTTAAACAATGATATTAACCTAACTTCTTTAAGCCGAGAACTTCTTGAGAGTGGTATTGTAGTGAGCAAGATGGAGGAGAAGAAGCAGAGTTTGGAAGACCAATTCCTCAAATTAGTAAAATAGCTAAAGGATGAAAAAGATAAAAAAACTCTTTTTGATAGAATGGGGGAAGGTTCTTCCATATAGGGTGTTCCAGATTTTAGGTATAATATATATTGTATCATTTTTAATTTCGATCATTTTTTTACCCTTTCTGGAACTTAAGTTGTCAATTTCAGAAGAGGCTGATATACTGGATATAAAATCCTTTTATACTTTCCCTATTGTGTGGGATTCATTTGCATGGATTGCTTCTAAAGCAAACCTTTTCCTGGCAATTATTGTAATATTCATAGTAGGAAATGAATTTTCGTTTCGGACTTTCCGACAGCATGTTGTGGATGGTTTATCCCGAAATGATCTTTTAAGCGGCAAGGTGCTGGGTATTGTCACTATTGCTTTGGCTAACACTCTTTTGATACTTCTGTGCGGTATTATTTTTGGTTTGATTTATTCATCCGCATTTGATCTTTACGATGTTTTTTCCCGGATCTACTTATTGGGTGTTTACTTCTTGCAGGCCGTTGCTTATATGATTTTTGCATTGTTTATTGCTATTTGGCTCAGGAATAAGACATTGTCGATTGTTGTCCTGGCTATTTATTCCTTAATTATTGAGCCAATTGTTCGACTTGTTTTAAGGAAGTATGTTTGGGTTAAAATTGGTTTATTTTTCCCGGTACGATCGATTACCAAGCTAACACCAATACCTGAAAACGGTCTCCTCTCATTTATAAAAGCTAATGCTGAGATTAGTGGAATAACGCAGTCTCTGCCGCTATATGGAGGGATAATTGTGGTTCTATTATATGTTGTTATTTTTTATTTGTTATCAAAAATGATTCTTGAGAAACGAGATCTATAGTTATGCGGAGCTTTGGTCAGTTGCATCCCTCAGGCCGTTTCCCATGAGCATGAATGCCAGAACCATTATCATGATAGCCAGGCCTGGAATTATGGCGAGAAAGGCTTTATCAACAATAATGAAACCATAGTGATCTTTAATCATTCCTCCCCAGGATGGTATTGGAGGTTGCACCCCAATTCCGAGGAAGCTTAAACCGGCTTCCATAAGGATTGCTGATGCGAAGTTTGCCGCAGCAATGACAACCACCGGACCGGTAAGGTTTGGCAAAAGATGTTTGAACATTATTCTCAGTGAAGGGAAGCCGAGAGCCCTTGCAGCTTCAATAAATTCCTTTTCTCTTAAACTCATTACCTGTCCTCTCACCACACGGGCAACGTCCACCCACATTGTGAGGCCGATAGCAACAAAAACCTGCCAAAAGCCTTGGCCAAGTGCCAGGCTGATAGCTATGACCATTAGCAGGGTTGGTATAGACCAAACGACGGAAATTAACCACATTATGGCTTGGTCGACACGGCCGCCGAAAAAGCCGGCTATCATACCGAGGGTGATCCCAATAAGAAGAGATATTAGAACAGCCACCATGCCAACAGACAGTGATACTCGTGCACCAAGTATCATCCTGCTTAGCATGTCCCGTCCAAATCTATCCGTACCAAGGAAATAATGCTTTTTTACAATATGTTTTTCTTTGATAATTCTTTGAATAGCAACTAATTGTTCGGAGATGCTATCATTGTTAATGAGGTTTGCCCGAATATTTCCTGATTTATCCATAACAGGCTTAGTGTTGGGGTCAAGAGGCCATATTACATCAGCGATTGAATATCGCAAGGAAAAATCCATATCCTCTTCTTCGCCTGTATATTCGGTAATAATAATGTCGGAACCCTCAAATTTATATGATGAAATGGGAATCATCCTGTAAATGGATCTTTCTCCTGATGTGATTTTTCGCCATAGGGATAATTTATTCCCCACTTCGTTTTTTCTCAGCATAAGCAGGTTAACCTTGAAGCCTGGTTTTTGTGTTGCAAGTTCAACATGTTGTTCGTTTGCCTGTGGTGATTTATCTGGCGTTATGAGATATCCCATAAGGCCTGCAATTATAAAGATTATCAATATGATAAATCCCGAAAGAGCCAGTTTGTTGGATTTGAATCTTTTCCAGATTATTCTTCCAGGAGAATAGGTTTTAGTTTGTCGGATTGGCTTCCACTTCATCGGGTTTGTTTTTACCTTATAAGCTCAAAACGATTAAAAAACTATTTTTAAAAGGTCACGAAAAAAATAGTATGTAATGAATCCGGAAACTGCAAATTTCAAGCCTGTTCCAAGCAGGAATCCAAGGAGGGATCCCATGCCGGAACGTAGAGCTTTTTTCATGTCTTCGGAGTGAGTTAGTTCTCCAATAACTGCTCCTGCAAAAGGCCCAATAATAATACCGATAGGAGGGAAGAAAACTAAACCAATAAGGAGGCCTAGTGTTGCTCCCCAGGTACCTCTTTTTGTGCCTCCAAATTTCTTTGTTCCCCAGATTGGGGTAAAATAATCCAGGATAGTAACACCAATAACAAGGCCCGCCCAGAGAAGGAGGAATTTCTGCTCATAATGAACAGCTTTGGTAAGGTGCATCATTAAAAGGCCGGCATAACTTATGGGAGGTCCTGGAATTATTGGGATAATACATCCAATCAGCCCAATTAAAATCAGGATAAACCCTGGTATTAAAAGCAAAACATCCATAATCAGAATTTAATCATTCAGAACTGTTAGGATCAAAATGCATAGTTTTGATTAACATTGTAAAGTTACCTACAAAGATATAATCATATTTGAAAGCATAAGTCAATGGATGTCCGCCCAAAAAAACGTTTAGGTCAGCATTTTCTCAATGACAAGAAACTAGCTCTGCGAATAGTTGACCTTCTTCAGGCAGAAGGAGTAGGTAATGTGGTTGAAATTGGGCCGGGGACAGGTGTCCTTACTGGTTTTCTTTTGGAGAGGTTTGGTGAGAAGTTCCATGCGGTAGAATTGGATCATGAGAGCGTTGAATTTCTCAATTCGGAATTTCCAGGGCTTGCCTCCAGGATCTATGAGCAGGATTTTCTTGGGATGGATCTTGGTACACTGTTTAAGGATGATATTTTTATTATTGGAAATTTCCCATACAATATTTCCACTCAGATTCTTTTTAGGGTACTGAAATATCGGGATCAGGTTAAAGAGGTGGTTGGTATGTTTCAGCGTGAGGTTGCCAGAAGGGTTAGTTCTGGTCCCGGAAGTAAAGAATACGGGATACTTAGTGTTTTGTTGGGAGCCTTTTACGATATCTCCTTTCAGATTACAGTTTCTGAAAAAGTTTTCACACCGCCGCCAAAAGTAAAATCCGGAGTTATTCGTCTTGTGAGAAATGATGTGACTAAGTTGGGGTGTAGTGAGGATTTATTTTTCAGGATTGTGAAAATGGGCTTTAATCAGAGGAGGAAAACCTTAAGGAATAGCCTTTCTACGTTAATTTCAGCTGACATCAGACCGGACGAGATTTTTAATAATAGGCCTGAACAGCTCAGTGTTAAAGGTTTTTTGGAGCTAACGGAGCTTATTCAATCTCAAGACGGTGAGACTTATAAATGAGTTTCTTAATTTTGTAGCTTCCGCTTCTGGTGTTTGGGCACCTGCTTTTTATTACTTAATATCAGTGTCATGCAAAATCACATAGAGATAACAAGGGAATTAGTTCTCAACCTCAGGGAGGCTATTGAGCTGAAGGACGA
>CAYXQX010000018.1:9447-18785 GCA_964467485.1 uncultured Porphyromonadaceae bacterium
AGGACGAAAAAAGAGCTCTGGGTTTGCTGATTGATCTTCATCCAGCTGATATTGCTGAGGTCTTTGAGATTATGGACATGGATGAAGTGATATTCCTATTTCTTCTTCTTGATCCTGAGGTTGCTGCTGATGTAACTGTTGAGCTCGAGGAAGATGATAGGGAGAAGCTTATAAAATCTCTTCCTAGCGATATTATTGCCAAGCGGATTCTGGATAAGATGGATTCGGATGATGCTGCTGATGTGCTTGGATATATGGATGAGCACCGCCAGGAAGAGGTTCTTTCTCAAATGGAGGATGTTGAGCAGGCTGGTGACATTGTGGATCTCTTGAATTATGAGGAGAATACGGCTGGGGGCTTGATGGCCAAGGAGTATATTAAGGTTAGTGAAAGTTGGACTGTTGATCAGTGTATAAAGGAGATACGCAGGCAGGTTGAGGAGGTTGAGGAAGTATATTTTGTTTATGTTGTTGATGAAGATGAGAAACTGCTGGGGATTTTGTCACTGAAAACTCTTTTAATCTCACCATCCAACAGGAAAGCCATAAATCTATGTGAAAAGGATATTCTTTCGGTTAAAGCTGATATGCCCGATGAAGATGTTGCCATTTTCATGCAGAAATATGACTTAGTTGTTGTACCGGTAATCGACTCTATAGGTCGCCTGCTGGGACGCATTACTATCGATGATGTGGTGGATGTTATCAGGGATGAGGCTGAGAAGGATTACCAGATGATATCAGGTATCACTGAGGATGTTGAATCGGACGACCATCTTTGGGTTCAAACCCGAGCTCGTCTTCCCTGGCTTCTCATTGGACTATTGGGTGGGATTCTTGGTGCTTTGGTTATAAAGAGCTTTGAGGAGGAGTTGGATAAGTTCACCGATCTGGTCTGGTTTCTTCCGTTAATAGCTGCGATGGCCGGTAATGTTGGAGTTCAATCCTCTTCTATTGTTGTTCAAGGGATCGCAAGTAAAACCCTTAATATAAAGAGTACGGGACTTCGTTTGTTAAAAGAGGTTAGAGTAGGATTAGCTAATGGTTTTATCTTATCAGCCTTGATGCTGGTGTTTAACCTAGCAATGGAAAATGGAAATTTTCTAACATTCACTGTCAGCATTTCATTGTTTGCTGTTGTGATTTTTGCCTCTGTATTTGGTGCCTTGGTCCCTTTAGTCCTCCATAAATATAAAATTGATCCGGCCTTAGCAACAGGGCCATTTATCACAACTACCAATGATATTCTTGGCTTATTAACCTATCTGTATATGGCCAAAGTACTGTTTCAAGTATTCCCGATTACCTGAGTCAGGGAGTTATTTTGAATCCTGTACGTAGCTTTGTAAGGTTAAGGGCACATTACCAGTGGCTTAGCGTCTTATATTGTTCTTAATATAAATATAATCAGATCAGTTGTTTCCGTTGAATTATGACGCTAATTTTAATAAATTTGTGCAAATCAATTCTTGTTAGTTGTGAGTGAAGCAAAAAGGATAAAATCGGCTCTGATATCTGTTTATCATAAAGACAAACTTGATCTTATTATTAAGGAATTGGATGGGCTAGGGATTAAATTGATCAGCACTGGTGGTACTGCGAAGTTTATAAAGGAAATGGGTGTAGATGTTACTGAGGTAGAGTCTCTTACTGGTTATCCAAGTATTTTAGGGGGAAGGGTGAAGACCCTTCATCCAAAAGTGTTTGGTGGTATTTTAGGAAGAAGGGATTTTGTTTCAGATGCTGAAGAGATGGAGAATTATGAAATCCCGGAAATTGATCTTGTTCTGGTTGATCTTTATCCTTTCGAGGAGACTGTTGCGGCCGGGGGTAGTGAGGATGAGATTATTGAAAAGATTGACATTGGTGGTATTTCACTTATTCGTGCTGCGGCAAAAAATTTCAAAGACGTTCTTATAGTTTCTTCCAGATCGCAATACGATGATCTGATTCAACTGTTGGCGCAAAAAGAAGGATTCAGTGATTTGGATGACCGCCGTAAATTTGCGGGAGAAGCTTTTGCTGTTTCGTCCCATTATGATACGGCTATTTTCAGGTATTTTGCTTCTGATGAAAGCGGGTACTTAAAAATCAGCAATCATAATTTCAGCTCTTTACGCTATGGCGAGAATCCCCATCAGGAGGGAAGATTTTATGGTAAGATTGATGATTTGTTTGAACAAATTCACGGTAAGGAGATATCTTACAATAATCTATTGGATATTGATGCTGCGCTTAGGTTGATTGATGAGTTTAAAGGATGCAGCTTTGGCATTCTAAAGCACAATAATGCTTGCGGTTTTGCCTCGAGGGAGATTCTTTCAGACGCTTGGAAAGATGCCTTAGCGGCAGATCCTATTTCGGCTTTTGGAGGTGTATTGGTAACTAATCGTGAAGTCGATGCTGAATCTGCCGGGGAGATGCATAAGATCTTCTTTGAGCTTGTTATTGCACCAGGGTATTCAGCAGAAGCTTTACAAATCCTGAAACAGAAAAAGAACAGGATTATTCTGGTTAAAAAGGAAGCTTCTTTGCCTAACAGTCAGTTCAAAACACTTCTTAATGGAGTTATATGGCAAGATCAGGATACAAAAAGGGAAAACAGAGAAGACCTGAATTTAGTAACTGAAAAGCAAGCGGACGAAAAACAAATTTCCGACCTGCTTTTCGCCAATCTTTTGGTTAAACATACTAAATCCAATGCCATTGTGCTGGTAAAAGACAGTCGGTTGATTTCCAGTGGCACAGGTCAAACATCAAGGGTTGATGCCCTCAAGCAGGCTATTGATAAGGCCAATGCTTTTGGATTTGATCTGGAAGGAGCAGTTATGGCTTCAGATGCTTTTTTCCCATTTAAGGATAGTGTAGAGATAGCTTATGAGGCTGGTATTAGGGCAGTTATTCAGCCTGGAGGATCAATACGTGATCAGGAATCAATAGATTTTTGCAATGAGAAAGGGGTGTCGATGGTTTTCACTGGTACCCGTCATTTTAAACACTAAAACATAGGGGGAATTATGGGGATCTTTTCATTTCTATCCCAGGAAATAGCCATTGACCTAGGGACAGCTAATACTATCATTATCACTAATGATAAGATCGTGGTAGATGAACCTTCTATTGTAGCTGTTGATGTGGCTTCGGGGAAACTTTTTTCGCTAGGGGAAAAAGCACGGCAGATGCATGGGAAAACCCATGATAGCATTAAGGTTATCCGGCCACTTCGTGATGGTGTAATTGCTGATTTTAATGCCGCTGAGTTGATGATCAGGGGGTTGATCAAGATGATCAATCCTAAGAAAAAATATTTTTCTCAATCATTGAGGATGGTTGTTTGCATTCCATCGGGTTGCACTGAGGTTGAACTCAGGGCTGTTCGTGATTCTTGTGAGCATGCAGGAGCCAGGGAGGTGTACCTTATTTATGAACCTATGGCTGCTGCATTGGGTATTGGTATTGATGTTGAGGCCCCGGAAGGCAATATGATTGTGGATATAGGAGGAGGAACGACAGAAATTGCAGTTATTGCACTGGGAGGAATTGTCTGCAATGAATCAATGAGGATTGCAGGTGATGAATTTACTCTGGACATCCAGGCCTATATGCGTCATCAGCATAACATAAAAGTTGGTGAGCGCACTGCTGAAGATATCAAAATCAATGTTGGGGCAGCCTTACCTGAACTGGAGAATCCGCCAGCGGATTATGTTGTTCGCGGTCCTAATCAGATGACTGCCTTGCCGCTTGAGGTTCCTGTTTCCTATACAGAAGTAGCTCACTCCCTGGACAAATCTATTTCAAAAATTGAGTCGGCAATATTAACTGTTTTGGAACGCACGCCTCCCGAGTTATATGCTGATGTTGTTAATTCAGGTATATACCTTGTCGGTGGTGGAGGCTTACTAAAGGGATTAGATAAAAGGCTAAGTGATAAGATGAATATTCCTTTTCATGTAGCTGATAACCCCCTACATGCTGTAGCCAGAGGGACGGGTATAGCTCTTAAAAATATTGGTAATTTCACTTTCTTAATGCGCTGATTAAGTGTAGTATATGCGGAATCTTTTACGATTTCTATATAAATATAATTTCCCAATTATTTTTTTGGTGCTGGAGATCTTTGCCCTTTTTTTGGTGGTCAGAAATAATCCAATCCCACATTCAAGGGCCTTTTCAGGTATTCAGAATGTTAATGGTTTTTTTTATGAGAAAAGCTACGGTCTGAGGCAGTATCTTAACCTTAAGCATGAAAATTATCTTCTGGCTATGGAGAACTCAAGATTGAGGAGCCAGGGAATTGAGTCTATCGGCCTTGAAGGATCTTTTGATGGAATATCTTACAGCTCTGAAAAACCTGTCGCCTTTGAGTATATAACAGCCAGAGTTATTAATAATTCTGTAAATAAACAATATAATTATTTGACTCTTGATAAAGGCTCATTATCAGGTGTTTCAGCTGATATGGCCGTTGTGGCTCCGGATGGAATAGTTGGGGTTGTAAAGAATGTTACGGCACATTATTCAACCGTTATCCCTGTGCTTAATAACAAGTTGCAGATTAGTGTGGTACATAAGAAAACAGGTTATTTTGGTTCACTTGTTTGGGATGGTAAGGACCATAAACAGGCCAATGTGAATGAGATTCCTATTCATGTTGGTATGTTGCCTGGAGATAGTATTGTGACGAGCGGTTACTCGGCATTATTTCCACCGGGTGAGATGGTTGGAGAAATAGTTAGTATTGCGGATCAAAAGGGAGGCAGCTTTTCTACACTGAGGATAGCTCTCAGTACAGATTTTAAAAGATTGTCATGTGTGTATATTATCCACAACCGTGGAAGGGAAGAAATACGAAACCTTAAATTATTGAACGATGATCAATAGCCTTACCAGAATAGTTGCATATTTTATGGTTCTGATTCTGGTTCAGGTCCTGGTACTTAACAATGTCCAATTGTCGGGCTACTTAAATCCATATATTTACGTTTTGTTTATCCTGATTCTTCCTTTTGAGACCCCTGGTTGGATGCTACTGCTATCTGCCTTTTTCATGGGTTTGTTTATTGATATTTTCCCTCAGGGGATTCCGGGGGCAGGGGATACGCTTGGGGTACACACAGCATCAACAGTATTGATGGCCTTTCTGCGGCCAACAGTTTTGAGATGGATAAATCCCAGAGGTGATTATGAAAAGGGCACGGAGCCCAGTGTTAAAGATTATGGGTTTTCCTGGTACTTCCTTTATGCAGTTATTTTGGTAGGTATCCACCATTTTGTTCTTTTCTTCCTTGAAGATTTTAGTCTGTTACATTTTTTACATACTTTTTTCAGATTTGGGCTCAGTCTTTTTTTTACTTTATTATTGGTTTTTATCTGGGAAGGGTTCAGGTATCGTCCACGTTTAAGCTGATTAGTCTTGAGAAATCAATTTGTAAACAGAAAATATGTTGTTGGTGGTATCATAGTACTGGCCAGTTTGATATTGCTGTTTAAATTATTTTTTTTGCAGGTTATTGATCCTGGCTATAAAATTTCGGCAAGCCGCAATTCAAGGCAACGCCAGGTAAAGTTCTCTGCCAGAGGATTGATATACGACCGGCATGGCAAAGTGCTGGTTTATAATCAGCCAGCCTATGATCTCATGATCACTCCGCGTGAGGCAGTAGGGTTTGATACTATAGCATTATGTTCTTCTCTGGATATAAGCAAAGAGGAACTAATACTTGGTATAAAAAAAGCCAGGAAATACTCCACAATTTTACCCTCTGCGCTTGTTAGCCAGATATCCCCTGAGCGCTATGCCAGTTTGCAGGAGACGATGTATAAATATAAGGGTTTTCATGTTAGAACCAGGATGACAAGGGCTTATGATCAGCCTATTGCATCGCATGTTGTAGGCTATCTGGGGGAGGTTGACAGGGCCGATTTGAAAGATGATACTTACTACTCACTTGGCGACTATCTTGGTAAGGCTGGGCTTGAAAAACAATACGAAAACGAATTAAGGGGAACCAAAGGGATTAATTATGTGTGGGTGGATGTACATAATAAGGAACAGGGTAGTTACGAAGGTGGAAGAGACGATCGTCTTGCCCAGCCAGGCAAGACGATCGTCTCGAGTATTGACGCGGAATTACAAGCTTATGGTGAGAAGTTGATGGCACATAAAGTTGGTAGTATAGTTGCAATTGAGCCATCTTCCGGGGAGATTTTGGCAATGATTTCCAGTCCTGGGTTCGACCCGGGAGATCTTGTTGGAAGGAAGCGGACGGTCAATTATGTTGAACTATCGAAAGACAGTTTGGATCCTATGTTTAACAGGGCTACCAGGTCGCGTTATGCACCTGGATCCATTTTTAAAATAGTACAGGCTTTAATTGCATTAGATATGGGTGTGATCGTACCGGGTACTGGTTTCGAATGCAACAAGAGTTTAATTGGCTGTCATAATCATCCTGAGGCAACAAATGTTAAGAAGGCCATTCAATATTCCTGCAATCCATATTTTTATCAGGTTTATAAAAAAATTATTCTAAATCCTAAAACATCATCGATATTCAAGTCGAGTGAAATAGGGCTGACTGAATGGAAGAAGTATGTAGAGGAGTTTGGTTTTGGAACGGAATGGCCTATTGATTACCCATCTGTTTCAAAAGGAGTTGTACCAGGGCCTGATCTATATAATGGTTGGTATGGGAAGGGGAGATGGGCTTTTAGCACCATATACTCGAAATGCAATGGGCAGGGAGAGATTGAGACTGTGCCTATTCAGATTGCCAATCTGGCGGCCATAATAGCAAACAGGGGTTTTTACTATGTTCCTCATTTCATAAAAAGTATTGAAGGGCAGGAAGGTATTCCGGAAGAGTTTGAGGAAAAGCATGTTACCAGGGTTGATAGTGAATACTTTGATCTCGTTGTTCAAGCGATGCATGATGTAATTTGGGAAGCCAGAGGTACAGGCTACAGGGCCAGGATTCCCGGCGTTGAAATTTGTGGAAAGACTGGTACCGTAGAAAATAGTGCAGGAGAGGATCATTCTGGATTCTTCGCTTTTGCACCAATGGAGAACCCAAAAATAGCTTTGGCGGTATATGTTGAAAATGCTGGCGGGGGAGGAACATGGGCGGCACCTATAGCCAGTCTTATGACGGAAAAGTATATCAAGGGTAGTGTGAGACAGGTTGAGAAGGAAGAAAGGATATTAAATTTACAATTTTATTAATGGCAGACCTGCGTTCAAATTTTTGGGCAAGATTGGATTGGATTAGCCTTGGAGCTTATCTTCTTCTGGTTTTTCTTGGATGGATCAGCATCTACTCTGCCACCTTTGAGGAGGGGCAGGAACTCCAGCTATTTAATTTCTCCGGCAGGTATGGAAAACAAATGCTATTTATCCTTGCCGCCCTTTTAATAGGAGTGATAATCCTTATAATTGATTCCAAATTTTGGGCATTCTTTGCTTATCCTGTTTATGGAATAATGATTTTCCTCCTTCTATTAGTACTGGTTATTGGTACAGAGATTAATGGGGCTAAATCGTGGATTATTTTTGGGCCGTTCAGTTTGCAGCCCACTGAGTTTGCCAAATTTGGGACAGTTCTGGCTCTTTCAAAATTATTATCCACTTTTAATTTCAAGATCCACGATCTAAAAAACATTTTATTTGTGGCTGGAGTAATCGGACTTCCAGCAGTGCTCATATTTGCACAGAATGATACTGGGTCGGCTATGGTTTATCTTGCTTTGCTCTTAGTTCTATTTCGAGAAGGTTTGACTCCCACATTTTTAATTCTTGGCTTTGCAGCGATAGTATTGTTTTTTCTGACTTTAGTTTTCCCATTGATTGGACTAGTATTGGTTATCACTGTTCTTGTGGTTCTAATGATAGCAATTCTCCATAAAAATTTCTGGTATTTAGTAATTGGTTTTATCATACCTGGTGGTTTTTTTGGCATATTATATTTTGGACTGAAAATGGCTGAGATTGACATGGCACTGAGCAGTCAGATATTAATAAGCGGTTTTCTTTCGGCATTACTAGCCTTCTTAATTGTTTACAAGAAAAGGCTGCGAAATTTGTATCTCATTATTCTCGTATGGTTTGGCTCGTTAATCTTTGTTAGCTCTGTGGATTTTGTGTTCAACGAAATACTGGAGCCACATCAAAAATCAAGAATCAATGTTGTTCTGGGATTGGAAAGTGATCCACTTGGTAGAGGATATAATGTTAACCAATCAAAGATTGCTATAGGATCAGGTGGGTTGTTTGGTAAGGGATACACAAAGGGGCCTCAAACTCAGTTCGATTTTGTGCCGGAACAAAGCACTGATTTCATTTTTTGTACAGTAGGTGAGGAATGGGGTTTTATTGGCAGTTTAGTTATCCTGATACTTTTTGTGGGATTGCTGTTGAGGCTTATTTACCTTGCCGAAAGGCAGCGATCTACATTCTCAAGGGTTTTTGGTTATGGTCTTGTTTCGATATTGTTTTTTCACTTTATCGTTAACATAGGCATGACTATCGGGATAGTTCCTGTTATTGGTATTCCTCTTCCATTTTTCAGCTATGGAGGATCTTCCTTATGGGGTTTCAGTATCCTGATATTTATTTTCCTAAGATTAGATACCGACAGGTATACTATTGTTGGGTAATCTGTTTTAACTTCATTTTGAATTGGTTGTTGATTTTGTTAATTTTGCATTCCCAATAAAATGCTTTGGGATACTTTGCCTTGAGCTGTTTTCTTCAGCTCGGCAGCGTAATCTATAATGTTGGAAAAATTAGATTGAGTTAAGTCCAAAACGATGGATATCTGTTATTGTTGAAAAAGGCTCTGTTTGAATTCAGGACTTTGTGGCTTCTCAATTTTAAGAAAGGATGGATTCAAATGAAATATCAATTCTATACTGCTCGGAATATTCGCAAAATCCCTCAAATCAATCGTTTGTCAGAGGAACAAATATTTGACATTGAGGTGGTTAGTAAGGTACTGCCGTTCAAGACAAATAATTATGTGATGGATCAACTAGTGGATTGGGATAATTTTGAGACTGATCCTCTTTTCCGGCTTACTATTCCACAGAAGGGGATGTTAAGTACAGAGCATTTTGATGCAATCGCCAAATTGGTTAAAGGAGGCGCTGATCGAATTGATATAATGAAAGCTGCTCATGATATTCGTTTGCAGTTAAATCCCCACCCGGCAGGACAGTTGGAGCATAATGTACCGGTTCTGAATGGAAAAATATTGATCGGGATTCAGCACAAGTATCAGGAAACGATGTTGTTTTTTCCTGCTCAGGGGCAAACATGTCATGCCTATTGTACATTTTGT
>CAYXQX010000019.1:0-18493 GCA_964467485.1 uncultured Porphyromonadaceae bacterium
AAAAGGTCAGTATTTTAACAAATGCAGCGCTAACTTTCTTATATCTGTCATCAAAAGCCCCAACACTACCTACCCAGAACAAGTACTCTGCTTCCTGTGAGGCAGCAGACATCTCAGCCATGGTGGGCACATGCACCTTAATTTTTTCTTTTCCCATTGAATAATATCCCTTGAGGATTAATCAATTTTATTCATATACAATTCATCAGCCCAAGCCATTCTATCATCTTGTGAGAATTGCCAGGGAGCACCGTTATTTTCAATATTGGAGAAAATAGCATTTAGCTCACTAGGAGCTGCTGACTCTTCCATCACGAGGTATCGCCTCATATCAATAATCAGGGATGGGTGATTAATATTTATTGGACATTCACGGGCACATGCATTACATGTAGTACAGGCCCAAAGTTCTTCAGGCGTAATATAATCCCGTAAAAGAGTCTTTTGATCAGAATAATCCAAACCTTGCTTAATTAAACCGGGCCCTTTCTCCTTCATCCTTGAACGAACATCCATCACAATTTTTCTGGGAGAAAGCTTCTTCCCTGTTATATTGGCTGGACATACAGCCGTGCAACGGCCGCATTGTGTACATGCAAGTGAATCAAGGTAATTCTTCCAACTTACATCCTCTACATCGAGAACACCAAATCGGGACACTTCCTCGTCTTCCGATTCATCAAAGGCTGAATTAGGATCCATCATCATTCTCACTTCCTTGGTAACACTGTCCATATTAGCAAGCTTCCCTAAAGGATCCAAGTTACTTAGGAACACATTAGGAATAGACATAAAAACATGGAAATGCTTTGAATAGGGCAGATAATTAGCGAAAATAAATATCAGGAGTATATGTGCCCACCAATTGATCTCATGTAAAAAGTGAACCTGGGAGCCGCCCAGACCCAAAAACATACCGCTAAGTATTTTACTTACCGGATATACTCCCTGGATTCCATGAGCCGAATTTGACGCTTCAATGAAATAAAAGGTATTCATTCCCTGCAAACTGACCATCAGGAGTAGAATAAGGCTCAGTGCAATATTAGCATCAACATGAGATCTGTGAGTCATCTCAACACCACTGAACCTCTTGATATTCATAAAGATCCTTCTAATCAAAAAGGCTATGATTATTATGAAAATTACAAATGCAAAAATATCTCCTGATGCAATAATTATGTTGTAAACCGGTCCCAGAAATGAAAGAACCCTTTCTGTACCGAACAGTCCATCAACCAGCATTTCAACACTACCAATCAGAATAACACAAAATCCCCAAAAAACCATTGCATGCATCGGGCCAAGTACAGGCTTTCTCAGTATTCTGGTTTGACCGAAAGCCACTACCAGAGTTCTTCCGATTCTTTTGCCGAAATTCTTTATTGGAAAAGCTTTCCTGGTCAACTTAAACAAAGCTATGAACTTAATTGTGGTATAGGTAAATACCCCAAGAGTGACCAGCAAAACAAGAGCAAATAATATCTGCTTTAGCATTAGTATCAGGCTTCTTTTATTGCAGTAATAATATCAGGTAAAACTTTTTGAATATCTCCAACTATCCCATAATCAGCTGCTTCAAATATTGGAGCGTCAGGATCAGTATTAACAGCAACTATACATTTTGATGCACTCACACCCGCCAGGTGTTGGATGGCACCTGAAATACCAAAGGCAAAATAGAGATTAGGTGCAATTATCTTACCTGTTTGACCAGCGTGCTCTCCATGTGGCCTCCAACCTTCGTCTGAAACAGGCCTGGAACATGCAGTAGCTGCACCCAACAAGTCGGCCAGTTCCTCTACAGGGCCCCAGTTATCGGGCGATTTCAAACCCCGTCCTGCCGAAACAACAATCTCAGCATCAGTAAGAATAATTTTACCCGTTTGTTTTTCAATGCTCTTCCGTTTTGTAAAACTCAATAGTTGAGCTTCCGGAGAAAACGTTTCGATATTTACATCCATTTTAGTGCCATAAACTTCAATTGAATTCTGGGCCAGAGTTAAAACTTTTGCCTTGCTTTTTATTTCAAGGTCGGCACTCGCTTTACCGGAAAAAACTTTTTTCCCAATAGTAAATGGATTCAGGCTATCAGGTAATCCAGATAAACCAGTACCGATTCCAGCATTCATCCTCACAGCCAACCTTGGAGCAAGAGCTTTCCCAACATTATTGTGGGCAAGGAGTACAATTGCAGCACCTTCTTTAGAAGCTGCCTCAGAAATAATTTTTGTGTAAACCCGATTGTCGAGAACATCAAGCTCTTCCGATTCAACCTTTAATATTTTTTTAGCTCCGTATTCAGCCAGTTGAGCAAGCTCTGATTCAGCTACTTGCCCAATAGACAAAGCAGTTACAGACTCACCGCTCATCTCAGCAATTTTGGAAGCATATGAAAGTAGTTCGAAGCTTAGCTTTTTAAATTTACCATCCCAATTTTCGGTATATACTAATATTGCCATCTTTTTGATTTTTCAATTTTCAAATAATTACAAAACCTTTGCTTCATTCTTCAGCAAATCAACCAATTCACTAACATTATCAGGATCTACCATTTTACAAGGAGGCTTTGCCTGGGGAAGATTGAAACTTTTGAACTCGGTGAAAACCTCAGTGTTTATTGGATCAAGCACACTTAATGGCTTCTTCCGTGCCATCATAATGCCCCTCATAGCCGGTATCCTGGGTTCTTTTGCAATCCCTTTCTGCACTATGGCCACAAATGGCAGAGGACAAGAAACGGTTTCAAATCCGCCATCAATTTCCCGATTTAATTCCATCTCATCTCCTGAAAAGGAGATTGAAGAAACAGCCGAAACTGAAGGATAGTCCAGCAGCTCTGAAAGCATCCCGCCAACAGCTGAACCATTAAAATCACTAGATTCGATTCCGCAAAGTATCAAGTCATATGTATCATTCTTAACAACTTCAGCAATCTGAGCAGCAACAAAACCGGCATCAGCAGGATCTGAATTGACCCTAATTCCATTATCAGCACCAATCGCCAAGGCTTTTCTTATCGTGGGTTCTACACTCTGATCACCAACAGTAATAACACTTACCGAGCTCACCGGATTACCGACATCCTCTTTTATTTCGAGGGCTCGAGTTAATGCTAATTCGTCCCAGGGGTTGATTACCCATTGAACACCAGTTTGATCAAACTTTGTATTATCCTCTACAAACTTCACTTTGGTGGTAGTATCAGGCACATGGCCCAGGCATACAAGAATCTTCATAAAGCTATTAATTTGATAACTAATTACATTCCATTTTCAGGTGGACAAATATAAAAAATTATTCAGGCAATTTTCCCAGGCCCGGAAGATTAGAAGGATTCTATATATATTGTTTTCTACATATAATCCTTAAACTTTGATTACAAAGGAACTGTAAGCATCACGATGCTTCTTTTGGTTTAATTCTGATGAATTTTATTATTCCTTCTATGGTTATCCAAAAAACAATAACTAAAACTATAAAATTGACAAGCGAAAGAAGGTAATTATGATCACCCAAAAAATTCTTCTGATTAATAATAGAGGCCCAAAAAGTTACAACACTCATGAAAACAGCAGGGATACCACTAATAACCCATTTCCATCCCCCCTTCTTTTTAAGATAGAGGGTAATAATTATCAGAGCCAGAGCAGCCAGGGTTTGATTAACAGCACCAAATAAAGGCCAGAGCTTTAATGCTCCTCCCCCATCCGCCCCTGTGGCAAAAGCCAGAATAGCAGCTGTTCCTACAGCCAGGAATGTTGTGAAGTACTTATTCTTTAGTATAGGAACCTTGGCCCCTGTAAACACTTCTGTTATAACATATCTTTGTATTCTGGTGGCAGTATCAAGCGTTGTTCCTGCGAAAGATGCTACAAAAACGCCCATTATTACCATAGCAATTTCTACAGGGATACCTAAGCTTCCTATCATATTGGCAGATCCCTCAACAAAAGCGCCAATTTTCATATCCAATCCTCCTGCTGCTGCCCATGAAGAATAATGATTATTCCAAGCTTCAACACCAAACAGGGTTTCCCCGTCGCCCGTTAAATGGCCCATTCCAATCCCTGCACCAACGGCAATAATTACCAGAACGGCAAGCGCTCCTTCGGTGAGCATAGATCCGTAACCAACAAACAAGCTATCCTTCTCAGATCTAATCTGCTTTGCAGTTGTGCCCGAAGAAACCAGAGAGTGAAAACCAGATATTGCGCCACATGCAATTGTAATAAATAAAAAAGGAATAAGATTAGGAGCGCCTTCTGGCTTCACAGCTACAACAGGTGCAACCATTTCAAGAGAACCCGATAGACCAGAAGTGATAACACCAAGGACCATAAGAGCCATAGCAAAAACCAATTGATACGCATTGATGTAATCCCTTGGCTGAAGTAAGGTTGTAACAGGCAATACCGAAGCAAAATAAGCATATATCAATAGAAGAATAGTCCACACTCCAGTGGAGGGAATACCCAAAATAGCAGGAATCTCCAGCGGAAGAAAATTACCAACTACAACTGTGAGGTACATAAAAGCAACAGCAACTATTGTGCTTAGCGTCAGGTTACCTTTTAGCTTGTAAATAACCTGCCCTAACACTATAGCGATAGGTATTTGAAGCCAAACTGGAAATACCGAGCCTGGAAACATTTTAAAAATGCTGGCGATTACCAACCCAAAAACAGATATCACAATCCATAGCTCAAGGAAAACAACAACAAAAAATAAGAAACGTGTTCGGGAGTTAAGATACTTGGATGTATAATCTGAAATAGACTTCCCTTTATTCCTCAAACTTATTATCAGGCTTCCAAAATCATGGACAGCGCCCATAGCAATACTCCCCAGAAAAACCCAAATAATAGCTGGTAACCAGCCCCAAATTATGGCTATGGCTGGCCCTACAATCGGACCTGTACCTGCAATTGAAGTGAAATGATGGCCAAAAATTACCTGCTTCTTGGTTGGGACAAAATCAACATTATCCTGCAATTCTACTGCAGGAGTAGGGTTCTTATCAGAAACATTGAATATTCTATAGGCAAGAAATCTACCGTACACTCTGTACATCAGTAGATAACCTAAAAAAATCAGGATTAATAAAACTGTAGCTAACAAACCAATATATTTTTTTGAATGGCTTGAAGATAATTAAAATGAAACCATAAAAAAAAGGTGTCTGACATCAGGCACCTTTTTTTTCTTTAAGCTTCGGCTGTGGGCCCGCCAAAAGTCATTGGCATTACCGGGCCCGAAGGCTTCTCGGCGTTTCGTATTGGCCCATGCATAGATTCATACTTTTTAACATTATCCTGTAAGGCCATTAACAAACGTTTTGCATGCTCTGGCGTGAGAATCACTCTGCTCTTAACCTTTGCTTTTGGAACTCCAGGCATAATCCTGACAAAGTCCAAAATAAATTCAGAGCTTGAATGAGTAATTACTGCCAAATTGGAATATATTCCTTGTGCCACTTCTTCAGTGAGCTCAATGTTTATTTGATTGGGTTTTTTAACGTCTGTCATATGATTAATTATTGTCAGTTGTTAATTCAGTATCAGCACCTTTAGCTTGCATCAGGCTGTTATATTCATCCATGGAGCCAACTATAACCTTTTCGAAAGCTCTATTGCCGGTACCAGCCGGTATAAGATGCCCTACAATAACATTCTCTTTTAGCCCGTCGAGGTTATCAATTTTACCTAGTATAGCCGCTTCATTAAGAACCTTCGTTGTTTCCTGGAAAGAAGCAGCAGACAACCAACTCTTCGTTTGCAGAGAAGCTTTTGTAATTCCCTGAAGGACTTGGCTTGATGTAGCCGGTACAGCTTCTCTTGACTCTGTAGTCTTTAGATCTCTTCTTTTCAGCATAGAGTTTTCATCTCTAAGCTTTCTGGCAGAAACTATTTGACCAGCTTTGAAGTTCTGGGAATCGCCTGGCTCAATAATCACTTTCTTGCCATAAATCCAATCGTTCTCAGCCATTACCTCAAGCTTATCAATAATCTGCTTCTCAAGAAACTTCGTATCACCTGGATCTTCAATCACCAACTTACGCATCATTTGACGCACAATAACCTCAAAATGCTTGTCATTGATTTTTACACCCTGCATCCTATAAACTTCTTGAACCTCATTTACAATATACTCCTGCACTGCAGTAGGCCCTTTGATAGATAGAATATCTGCAGGTGTGATAGCCCCATCTGATAATGGAATACCAGCACGAACAAAATCGTTAGGTTGAACAAGTATCTGCTTTGATAAGGAAACAAGGTACTTCTTAATCTCACCTGTTTTTGAGGTGATCATGATTTCCCTGTTACCCCTCTTTATCTTACCATATGAAACAGTACCATCAATCTCAGCTACAACAGCTGGGTTGGATGGGTTTCTTGCTTCAAACAATTCAGTTACTCTCGGCAGACCACCAGTGATATCACCCGACTTACTCATAGAACGAGGTATCTTCACAAGCGTTTGCCCTGCTTTTACCTTCTCGCCCTCAGCTACAGATACGTGAGACCCCACTGGAAGGTTATAAATCTTGATAGCCTCTTTATCCTTACCCAGAATCATAATCTCCGGGTTCTTAGTCTTATCCTTAGTTTCTGTAATTACTTTTTCCTTATATCCGGTTTGTTCATCAGATTCCTCACGGTAAGTGATACCTTCAATAACATTTTCAAATTTAACAGCACCAGCAGCTTCAGACACAATAAGGGCATTAAATGGATCCCATTCACAAATCAGATCATCAACTTTTACCTCATCACCATCCTTCTTGTAAATCTTAGCACCATAAGGAATCCCATTTGTAGTAAGAGAAATATTGGTGTTCTTGTCAAGAATCCTCATTTCTGCTGTCCTACCTATAACAATATTAACTTTCCCTTTATCATCACTATATTCAACTGTCCTTAGATCATCCATTTCAAGAATACCATTGAAACGGGCAACCACATTACTCTCTGCTGCTATATTAGACGCTGTACCCCCAACGTGGAAGGTACGAAGTGTCAACTGTGTCCCAGGCTCACCAATCGACTGAGCTGCAATAACACCAACTGAATCGCCAATCTGTGCTGGACGACCAGTTGCCAGACTCCTGCCATAACATTTGGCACATGTCCCTCTGTTCGATTCACAAGTCAGAACCGAACGAATCTCAACCTGTTCAACTGGTGAATCTTCAATCCTTCTCGCAACCTCTTCTGTAATATGATCTCCTGATCCAACAAGCAATTCACCGGTAAGTGGATTATACACATCATGCAAAGCAGTACGTCCAAGAATCCTGTCGTATAAACTTTCTACTACTTCATTATTATTTTTTAGAGCCGTTGCCACTAGACCACGTAGTGTACCGCAGTCGGGCTGAGCAACGATAACATCCTGAGCTACATCAACCAAACGACGGGTAAGGTAACCAGCATCAGCCGTTTTTAGAGCGGTATCCGCCAAACCTTTCCTTGCACCGTGAGTTGAAATAAAGTACTCCAGAACAGACAAGCCTTCCTTAAAGTTTGATAGAATAGGGTTTTCAATAATCTCACCTCCAGAGGCGCCAGATTTTTGTGGTTTGGCCATCAGCCCTCTCATACCACAAAGCTGCCTGATTTGTTCCTTTGATCCCCTTGCACCAGAGTCAAGCATCATGTAAACAGAGTTAAATCCCTGATTATCTGTACTAATCTGATTCATCACTGTATGGGTCAATCGAGCATTGGTATGAGTCCAAACATCAATAATCTGGTTATACCTTTCATTATTGGTAATAATACCCATGTTGTAATTACTGAGAATCTCATCAACCTGATCATACCCATCCGTAATCATCGCCTCTTTTTCCTCGGGGATAATGACATCAGCAAGATTAAAAGATAATCCTCCACTAAAAGCAGTATCAAAACCTAACTTCTTGATATCATCAAGGAATTTAGCTGTTACAGCAGTTCCACACTTTTTAAGAACTTTCCCAATGATATCTCTAAGAGCCTTTTTTGTCAGAACTTCGTTGATAAAACCAACTTCCTTAGGTACCTTTTCATTAAAAATAATCCGTCCAAGAGTAGTTTCAAGAATATGATTAACAGGCTCACCATCTACAACATCATCAATCTTAACCTTAACATAGGCATGCAAAGCAACAGCATCCTCATTGTGAGCAATAATTGCTTCTTCCGGAGAATAAAATATCAGGCCCTCACCCTTAACTTTACTCTCCTTTGAACTTTTCTTACCCTTGGTAATATAGTAAAGTCCTAATACCATGTCCTGAGAAGGAACGGTAATAGGGGCTCCATTAGCGGGGTTAAGAATATTGTGAGAAGCCAGCATTAACATCTGAGCCTCTAGAATTGCAGCATTCCCAAGTGGAAGGTGTACAGCCATCTGATCACCATCAAAGTCGGCGTTAAATCCAGTACAGGAAAGCGGATGTAGCTGGATGGCCTTCCCCTCAATAAGTTTTGGTTGGAAAGCCTGAATACCCAAGCGGTGTAGAGTTGGTGCCCTATTAAGCAATACAGGATGTGCCTTAAGCACATTTTCCAGAATATCCCAAACCACCGGATCACGACGATCAACAATCTTCTTCGCAGATTTTACAGTCTTAACAATACCTCTTTCAATAAGTTTACGAATAACAAAGGGCTTGTAAAGTTCAGCTGCCATGTCTTTTGGCAGTCCACATTCATGAAGCTTGAGTTCCGGTCCAACAACAATAACCGAACGCGCAGAATAGTCAACACGTTTACCTAAAAGGTTCTGACGAAAACGACCCTGCTTACCTTTAAGACTATCACTTAGCGACTTAAGAGGCCTATTGGCATCAGTTTTAACAGCATTTGACTTTCTGGAATTATCAAAAAGACTATCAACAGCCTCCTGTAACATTCTTTTCTCATTTCTCAGAATTACCTCAGGTGCCTTAATTTCAATTAATCTTTTAAGCCTGTTATTACGAATAATAACACGACGGTAAAGGTCATTAAGGTCAGATGTGGCAAAACGACCACCATCCAAAGGAACAAGCGGGCGTAACTCCGGTGGAATAACCGGAACAACTTTCACTATCATCCACTCAGGACGGTTAACACTTTTTGAAGCCCTGAAAGCCTCCACAACCTGAAGACGCTTAAGAGCTTCATTCTTCCTTTGCTGTGATGTTTCAGTATTTGCCTTATGTCTCAAATCGTAAGACAATGAATCCAAATCAATCCGGCTTAAAAGACTATAAAGTGCATCCGCACCCATGCCGGCAATAAATTTTTGTGGATCATCATCATCCAGCATTTGATTTTCTTTTGGAAGAGTTTCAAGAATATCAAGATACTCTTCTTCAGTGAGAAAATCAAGGTAACCTATACCATCTGCTTCTTTAATACCAGCATTAATTACCACATATCTTTCATAATAGATAATGGAATCAAGCTTTTTTGTTGGTAACCCAAGTAGGTAACCTATTTTGTTAGGAAGTGATTTAAAATACCAGATGTGAGCAACAGGTACCGTCAGAGAAATGTGTCCCATCCTCTCCCTACGCACCTTCTTCTCGGTTACTTCAACACCACAACGGTCACAGATAATACCCTTATACCGTATACGCTTATATTTACCGCAATGACATTCATAATCCTTCACCGGTCCGAATATTCTTTCACAGAATAATCCATCCCTTTCGGGCTTGTATGTACGATAATTAATAGTCTCTGGCTTAAGAACCTCGCCACTGGATCTTTCCAAAATCTCCTCCGGCGAAGCCAAGCCTAGTGCAATCTTTGTGAATACGGCTCTTACTTTGGTTTCTTTTCTGAACGCCATGCTTTATATTGCTATAATAATTAAATCAACGAATTAAAAAACAACTGACTAAACAGCTTAGATCAATTTTACACTCAGTCCTAATCCACGAAGTTCATGGAGAAGTACATTTAGTGATTCAGGGATTCCAGGAATTGGTAAAGGTTCACCCTTCACAATAGCCTCATAAGCCTTAGCTCTACCCATCACATCATCAGATTTCACAGTTAAAATCTCCTGCAGAATATTTGAGGCTCCAAACGCCTCTAATGCCCATACTTCCATCTCACCAAAACGCTGGCCACCAAACTGAGCTTTTCCTCCTAAAGGCTGTTGAGTAATTAATGAATATGGGCCGATAGACCTCGCATGCATCTTATCCTCAACCATATGGCCAAGCTTCAACATATAAATAATACCAACTGTCGCCGGCTGATCAAATTGCTTACCAGTACTACCATCATGCAAATATGTTTTACCATACTTAGGCAGTCCGGCCTTGTCAGTAAGATCAGTAATCTGCTCAAGGCTAGCTCCATCGAAGATTGGAGTTGAAAATTTCATCCCCAACTTCTGTCCAGCCCAGCCTAAAACAGTTTCATATATTTGTCCCAGGTTCATCCTTGAAGGTACACCCAGTGGATTCAGTACTATGTCTACCGGAGTTCCATCTTCCAGGAATGGCATATCTTCCTGACGAACGATCTTGGCTACAATACCTTTGTTTCCATGACGTCCAGCCATTTTATCACCAACAGTTAAGCGGCGTTTTTTTGCGATATACACCTTTGCGAGTTGAACAATACCAGTTGGTAGTTCATCTCCAATAGTAATGTTATACTTCTGTCTACGAAAATCACCTTCTACTTCCTTATACTTTACCTGATAGTTATTAAGGAGTCTCTTTATAGTATTATTCTTATCCTTGTCTGTTGTCCATTTATTAGGGTTAACAGTAAGATAGTCTATCCCTTGAAGAATCCTCAATGTGAATTTGGTTCCTTTTGGAACGAGATCTTCATTCAGGAAGTTCTTAACGCCTTGGGAAGTTTTTCCATTTACAATGGTAAAGAGCTTATCAACCAATATACCATGTAATTTACCGACCGCTCTGTTAAACTCCTCTTCAAAATTGTCCACCAAAGCCTTGTCAGATGCACGCATCTTCCTGTCTTTAACACTGCGGGAGAATAATTTTTTATTTATAACAACTCCTGACAGAGATGGTCCTGCTTTTAAACTGGCATCTTTAACATCACCAGCTTTATCTCCAAAAATAGCACGAAGAAGTTTCTCTTCGGGAGATGGATCAGATTCTCCTTTCGGTGTTATTTTTCCTATCAGAATATCTCCTGGTTTAACCTCAGCTCCTACGCGTATTAAACCATTTTCATCAAGGTTGCGGGTAGCTTCCTCACTAACATTTGGAATATCTGATGTAAGTTCTTCAAGACCACGCTTGGTATCCCTTACCTCCAGAACATACTCATCAATGTGGAGAGAGGTGAAAAAATCACCACGTACAACTCGTTCAGAAATAACAATTGCATCCTCAAAATTATAACCCTTCCAAGGCATAAAAGCAACCATCAGGTTCCTTCCAAGAGCAAGCTCGCCATTTTCTGTTGCATAACCTTCAGTGAGGATCATGCCTTTTTCAACCTTTTGCCCCTTACTAACAACAGGCTTAAGGTTTATTGTAGTATTCTGGTTAGTTTTTCTAAACTTTGCCAGATTATAAACAACTGTATCTCCATTGAAACTCACAAATTGTGAGTATTCATCAAGCTCATATTTTATCTTGATATGATCAGAATCAACCTCCTCCACAACACCATCGTACTCAGCAGTGAATTGAATGCGGCTGTCAGCTATTACATCCTGCTCAATCCCTGTACCCACAATTGGGCTTTCAGGTTGAAGAAGCGGAACAGCCTGTCTCATCATATTGGATCCCATTAATGCCCTGTTTGCATCATCATGCTCCAGGAATGGAATAAGAGAAGCAGCAATTGAAGCAATCTGGTTAGGAGCTACGTCCATTAGATCGACATCTGCTTTCTCAGTTAGTGGATAATCAGCTTCAAACCTTGCTTTAACTTTCGGGTTGGCAAAGTTACCATCCTCAAGAACAGGAGCATTGGCTTGAGCAATTATTTTTTGCTCTTCCTCTTCAGCAGAAAGATAAATAATTCCTTCTTTACTAAGATCAACTACTCCCTCAGCAACCTTTCTGTAAGGAGTTTCAATAAATCCAAGATGATTTACCTTTGCAAATACACACAGAGATGAAATCAATCCGATATTCGGGCCTTCAGGAGTCTCAATAGGACATAATCGACCATAGTGAGTGTAGTGAACATCCCTAACTTCAAAACCCGCTCTTTCTCTCGACAATCCACCAGGTCCCAAAGCTGACATACGTCTTTTGTGTGTCATCTCAGCCAATGGATTCGTCTGATCCATGAATTGACTGAGGGCATTAGTACCAAAAAACGAGTTTATAACGGAAGATAAAGTTTTTGAATTGATCAGGTCAATTGGGGTAAAAACCTCATTGTCCCTAACATTCATTCTCTCTCTTATAGTCCTGGACATACGCGCAAGGCCAACACCAAACTGGTTGTATAGCTGCTCACCAACTGTTCTTACCCTTCTATTACTTAGGTGGTCAATATCATCAACATCAGCCTTAGAATTGATAAGTTCAATAAGATAACTGATTATACTGATAATATCTTGTTTTGTAAGAACTTTGGTGTCCATCTCAATATCCAAACCCAGTTTCTTATTGATCCTGTATCGTCCAACATCACCAAGATCATAACGCTTATCTGAGAAGAAAAGTTTGTCGATTACATCTCTGGCGGTTGCCTCATCAGGTGGCTCTGCATTCCTAAGTTGCCTGTATATGTGAAGTACAGCTTCCTTCTCGGAATTACATGGATCTTTCTGCAAGGTATTATAAATAATAGCATAGTCTGAAAGATTCATATCCTCCTTATGTAGAAGTATTGTTTTTGAACCAGAGTCAACAATATCATCGATGTGCTCACTTTCCAGAACAGTTTCCCGGTCAATAATCACTTCATTCCTTTCAATGGATACCACCTCTCCAGTATCTTCATCAACAAAATCTTCGATCCAGGATTTCAGCACCCTGGCAGCCAGCTTTCTACCTACGACTTTTTTCAATCCGGTTTTTGTAACCTTTATTTCGTCGGCAAGATCGAATATCTCAAGGATATCCTTGTCCCCCTCAAAACCAATAGCCCTTAAAAGGGTGGTCACAGGAAGTTTTTTCTTCCGGTCGATGTAAGCATACATCACCTGATTAATGTCTGTAGCAAATTCGATCCAGGACCCACGAAATGGAATTACCCTCGCTGAATAAAGCTTGGTTCCATTTGCATGAAGACTCTGACCGAAAAATACACCAGGAGATCTGTGAAGTTGACTAACTACAACTCTTTCCGCACC
Source organism: uncultured Porphyromonadaceae bacterium (assembly GCA_964467485.1). Lineage (GTDB taxonomy): Bacteria > Bacteroidota > Bacteroidia > Bacteroidales > UBA12481 > JAUVKA01. The sequence continues at coordinate 13,288 of CAYXQX010000019.1, forward strand.
ATTTACAACAAAGGTACCCCTTGGGGTCATGTATGGAACTGTGCCAAGATATACATCCTGAACCACAGTATCAAAGTCTTCATGGTCTTCATCGGTGCAGTAAAGCTTTAATTTTGCTTTAAGAGGCACACTGTAGGTTAGTCCCCGCTCAATACATTCTTCAATAGTATACCTGGGTGGATCGATAAAATAATCGATAAACTCAAGCACAAAATTATTTCGAGTATCGGTAATCGGGAAGTTTTCCTGAAAGACCTTGAATAATCCCTCATCAATACGTTGCTCAGCAGTAGTTTCAAGTTGGAAAAAATCCGAAAATGATTTAAGCTGAACTTCAAGGAAATCCGGGTATTTTAATTTGTTTTTCGTTGAACCAAAATTGATTCGCGCACTGGTTTTTATTTCCATGGACTCAGGCAACTATAAGATTAAGAACTTTGAAAAAAAATAATAATAAGGCTCAGATACCCGAATCACGGGAATCCAAACCTCATAATAAGCTATGTAAGAGCGTCTTACTTAATTTCAACTTCAGCTCCTGCTTCTTCTAACTGACTTTTCAGCGATTCTGCTTCTTCCTTAGAAACTTTTTCTTTAACTTCCTTAGGTGCAGCATCTACAACTGCTTTGGCTTCTTTCAATCCGAGGCCAGTCAGTTCTTTAACTAGTTTTACGATCTGTAGTTTAGCTCCACCAGGGGCTTTAAGAATAACGTCAAATTCAGTTTGCTCTTCAGCTGCAGCATCACCGGCACCAGCATCTGGTCCAGCTACTGCAACAGCAGCTGCAGCAGGTTCGATTCCGTATTCATCTTTAAGGATGCCGGCCAATTCATTTACATCTTTAACAGTGAGGTTCACCAACTCCTCTGCAAGCTTTTTTAAGTCTGCCATTTTGTTTATTTTTTAATTCAGTAGGTTCTACAATAAATATTAATTCTCTTTTTCGGACAGGGTTTTTACAACCCCAGCCAGGATATTTTTGCCTGATTCCAAAGAAGAAATCACATTCTTCATTGGTGATTGCAGTAAAGCAATAAGATCACCAATTAATTCTTCTTTAGACTTAACAGCAATTAAAACATCCAATTGATCTTCTCCGATATAAACAGATTCCTCTACAAACGCACCCTTAAGGGCAGGTTTTCCTTTTTTATTCATTTTAAGGAAATCCCTAATCAATTTTGCAGGTACATTACCAGTCTCAGTAAACATTACGGAGGTTGGTCCGGCAAGGATAGTATAAAGTTCTTCAAAGTCACCTTCAGCTTTCGCCATAGCTTCCCTAAGGAGAGTATTCTTAGCCACAACAAGGCCAACACTTTCCTGGTAACACTGGCGTCGCAGAGCAGATGTTTCAGCAGCATCAAGGCCACCAATATCCGCTATATAAAAGTGCTTTGCACCATTAATCTGTTCCTTCAGTTGATCAATTATCGCGTTTTTGTCTTCGCGCTTCATAATTCAAACAGCTCAATTATTATTAAACATCGATAGATTTAGGATCGATCTGAATGCCTTGGCTCATAGTACTTGACATGTAAATACTTTTCACATAAGTACCTTTTGCTGATGAGGGTTTTAATTTAAGTATTGTCCCCAACAGTTCTGCAGCATTATCAGCGATTTTTTCCGCTTCAAAATTAACTTTTGCTACCCCAGCATGGATAATTCCAAACTTGTCAACCTTAAAGTCAATTTTACCTTTTTTGACGTCTTCAACTGCTTTGCCCACTTCCATGGTCACAGTACCACTCTTTGGATTCGGCATAAGACCGCGAGGTCCTAAAACACGACCCAAAGGCCCTACTTTGCCCATACATGGAGGCATAGTTATGATAACATCAATATCTGTCCATCCTCCCTTGATCTTCTCTACGTATTCATCCAGACCGGCATAATCTGCACCAGCAGCCTTTGCCTCTTCTTCTTTATCCGGAGTAACTAAAGCCAATACCCGGATTTTTTTTCCGGTCCCATGAGGTAGTGATACAACACCACGTACCATTTGGTTGGCTTTTCTTGGATCTACGCCCAACCTAACATCCAGGTCAACAGAAGCATTAAACTTCGTTGTGGTAATTTCTTTTACCAAACTGGAGGCTTCAGCTAGTGTGTACATTTTGTTTGGCTCGATTTTGTCGAGAACAAGCTTTTCATTCTTGGTTAACTTAGCCATCTTTTTTCCTTATTAAAAGGGTGAATCACCATCTATGGTTATTCCCATACTTCGAGCTGTTCCTGCTACCATATTCATAGCTGATTCAATTTTGAAAGCATTTAAATCTTCCATTTTATCTTCAGCAATTGCACGAATTTGATCCCAGTTTACAGATGCCACCTTTTCCCTATTAGATTCCGGAGAACCCTTTTTTATTTTTGCTGCTTCCAAAAGTTGGACAGCTGCAGGGGGAGTTTTGGTGACAAAATCGAAGGATTTGTCACTATACACAGTGATAACCACGGGAATAACTTTTCCGGCCTTTTCCTGCGTACGACCATTGAACTGCTTGCAGAAGTCCATAATATTGACTCCTTTAGCACCCAAAGCCGGCCCTACAGGAGGAGAAGGATTAGCTGCTCCGCCCCGGATCTGTAATTTGATGATTCCCGATACACTTTTTGCCATAACAAATTTGCAATGATATATTAGTATTCAAAGTTCGCAGGCTGCCTTTCGCATCTTGTGGCTAAGAACAATTATTTGCTGCAAAATAAATTGCTGGGACGATTGGAAGCTTGTGTCCCACAAATAACTTACTCTTTTTCCACCTGCATAAAACTCAATTCAAGAGGAGTTTTTCTTCCGAAAATCTTAACAATAACCTTAAGTTTTTTCTTTTCATTGTTAACATCTTCTATAACTCCTGTAAAACTATTAAAAGGTCCGTCAACTACTTTAACCGACTCGCCAACGAAGAATGGTACATTCAATTCTTCATCAACTTCAGAAAGTTCATCAACTTTCCCTAAAATCCGGTTCACCTCAGCCTGCCGGATTGGTACTGGTACACCTCCTTTTTCAGTTCCTAGAAAACCTATTACATTAGGTATATTTCTCAGAATATGTGGAATCTCACCTGATAATATTGCTTCTACCAGAACATAACCCGGGAAAAAATTTCGCTCCTTGGAAATTTTCTTGCCGTTTCTAATCTGGTATATCTTTTCCGTTGGAATAAGTACCTGAATAACAAAATCCTCAAGGTTTAGATGAGCGATCTCGCTCTCTATATACTCCTTAACCTTTTTCTCTTTTCCTCCAATAGCCCGGAGGACGTACCACTTCTTGTCGTTCTGGTTCATCTCTAAATCAGGGGTTTTGTTAAATCAGAAGATCTCTCTCCTTTAATAGAACATCCCATAAATAAACTCCATCAGATTCCTGAATGTAGTATCCATTGCCAAAATAACCAAGGCAATAATCAGGGAGGCTATCATTACTACGATAGCCGAGTTCTGTAAATCAGCCCAAGCTGGCCATGACACCTTATGTACCAATTCATCGTAGGCGTCTTTCAGGTAATTTGTAATTTTCATCGTTATTCAGACTTTGCACGGATGGAGAGGCTCGAACTCCCGACCTGCGGTTTTGGAGACCGCTGCTCTACCAATTGAGCTACATCCGTGTCTCAATATTGAAAGATAATCCGGCAACATTAATTGCACCGGATTATCAAAATTTATTTAGTATGATTACTCAACAATTTCAGTGACCTGACCAGCACCTACGGTACGACCACCTTCACGAATCGCGAAACGGAGTCCTACATCAATAGCTACGGGAGTAATCAATTCAACTATAACAGAAACATTGTCACCAGGCATTACCATCTCAGTTCCTTCTTCAAGATGAATCTCGCCGGTTACGTCAAGTGTACGTAGATAGAATTGAGGACGATACTTATTATGGAATGGAGTATGACGACCACCTTCTTCTTTCTTCAGTACATATACTCCAGCCTTAAATTTAGTATGAGGAGTAATTGTACCTTGCTGTGCAATTACCTGACCACGACGGATCTCATCTTTATTTACACCTCTTAGAAGAAGACCAACATTATCACCAGCTTCACCACGATCAAGAATCTTACGGAACATTTCAACACCAGTAACAACTGTCTTGCGTCCTTCAGCACCCAGTCCAATAATCTGAACCTCATCACCTGTATTTGTTATTCCAGCCTCAATACGACCTGTTGCAACTGTACCACGACCAGTAATCGAGAATACATCTTCAACTGGCATCAAGAATGGCTTATCAATGTCACGTGGAGGTAATGGAATAAAATCATCAACTGCATCCATCAATTCCTGAATTTTTATTTCCCATTCAGGCTCACCGTTAAGTGCACCCAAAGCAGAACCGCGAATAACAGGAGTGTTATCTCCGTCAAACTCATAAAAATCGAGCAATTCACGAATTTCCATCTCTACGAGATCCAATAATTCCTCATCGTCAACCATATCCACCTTGTTCAGGAATACAACGATACGAGGAACGTTCACCTGACGTGCCAGAAGAATGTGTTCACGTGTTTGAGGCATAGGACCGTCTGTCCCTGCAACAACAAGAATAGCACCGTCCATCTGAGCAGCACCCGTAACCATGTTTTTTACATAGTCAGCGTGTCCAGGACAGTCAACATGAGCATAGTGACGCTTTACTGTAGAATACTCTACGTGTGCAGTGTTAATAGTAATACCCCGTTCTTTTTCTTCAGGGGCATTGTCAATTGAGTCGAAATCTTTAACTTCGCAAAGACCCTGTTTACTCAGATAAATAGTAATAGCTGACGTTAAAGTGGTCTTTCCATGGTCAACGTGGCCTATCGTACCAATATTAACGTGAGGTTTCGACCTGTCAAATTTTTCCTTAGCCATGGCTTACTTCTCTTTAGTTTCTTTAAAATTTGTGAACAATACTTAATACTTACAATAATTCATTCTCGAGCCAATGACGGGAGTTGAACCCGTGACCTCGTCCTTACCAAGGACGCGCTCTACCACTGAGCTACATCGGCTTTTCCTAGAGCGGGAAACGAGATTCGAACCCGCGACCCTCAGCTTGGAAGGCTGATGCTCTACCACTGAGCTACTCCCGCAAATGGTATAAAATTATGGTGGGGAGAGCAGGATTCGAACCTACGAAGGCGTACGCCAGCAGAGTTACAGTCTGCCCCAGTTGGCCACTTTGGTATCTCCCC
>CAYXQX010000020.1:0-18430 GCA_964467485.1 uncultured Porphyromonadaceae bacterium
TATATATATAGAGAATTTATCATGAAAGCCTACAAAACAGCTATTCTGTTATTAGCGATATCCATAGGATCGCTAACATCATAAACCTTCAACCCGGCATCTCCGTCGCATATAAAAAGTAGCTCATCATCTATCCCAAGTCCATAAGGACCTTCCATAGGATAAGCCTTGAGCTCTCTGGGTTCCGCAATATCCTCTAAAGAAACAACAACCAGAAGGTTAAGATCATTCCCGCAACTATTACCACCTCTGAGCGTGACATAGGCCAAATCATCTTTCACAACAACTGGATCACAGCCGGTAACATGCCAAAAATCGCTTATATACATGGGCGAGTTTGGAACCGAAATATCATAAATACGCATTCCATTTTGGGAACCCAGAAACATCTTATCTTCAAGAATAAAAAGGGTTTCAATTGCCCAGCCGGCTTTAAAATACTTGAGATACTCGGGTACTTCAGGATTCGTTAATGAGAAAATATGCATATTGCTTTGGTCAACGACAAAAAGTGTATTCTCATATATTCCAAAACGGGCCATTGAACCGCCAACACCAATTCCACCAGAAGAAATCCCTCCTCCTGATGTGCCCTGAGCAACATCATTGGACCAGCCTCCCTCAAAACCCTTGTAAACCGGGTAATAGTAGCTTTCTACTTCCTCTCTTAGCTCCTTAACTTCCCAGCCTATAACAACACCTTCGCTTTGATCAATCCTGCCCAGAGGATAGTTCACATCGTAAGAAGGTAAAGTATAGGGAAGTATACTTTCCACACGACCTACCTCCTTAATGTTTTGTATATCTGATACATCAATAGCTACCAAATCAATATAGCTGTCGGCATATAATACATTACCCTTAATCACAATATCAACATTACCCGGCACTTCAATAAATGTCTTGTTCACGGGATTGGCAGGATCGGTATTATCAATCACGTGAATACCCTTCATCTCCTCAACAATGAAAATCCAATTATCTTTGAAGTAAATCTTGCCGGGATTAATCAGATCACTAGCTGATTTTTGGCTAACGGCCTGCCTAAGATCTTCATAGCTCATATAAACCGGACTATTACCGGTGAATATCTCTATAATTTTATCAGTACAACCCGACAAGGCCAGTGTCAGAGCCATAGTGATCAACAGGTATAATTTATTTCCTTTCATAACATCATCTATTTAATAATTTTTACCTGAACGTTATCCCAATCTTCATTGCCAAACGGTTATAATCAACTATTCGCCTTCTATCGTCTCCAGCTTGATAATACAAGCGCTGAACTCTGTAGCCCACAGAAAAAACCACTCCGAAATTATCTCCAAAAATACTACGGATTCCAAATCCCGGATTTATCAACCATCCTCCTCTGGCTACATATGGCTCATATTCCTGATAATAATACGGCATTGATGAAGAAGCCATATCATACCAATAACTCTCACTATAATTATCATCCAGTGCCAGAGCATATCCTCCATAGATCTGTAGGAAGGGAGAAAAATTTGTATTACGAAAATAATACCGCGCATCTAATACCATAGGCATATAACTTCCTGACGGAAACTCAACTCCTATTCCAAACGCAGCTGAGAACTGCTCTGTTAGGTGAACACCATTAAAAGTTAGAAAAGAAAAAGGTGCAGGATTCTGATTCTGTGGAGAACCTATTAACATCCCAATATCTGTAATATTGAAATACCCCTTAAACACATTTTCATTTTTTTTAACATCAGGAGCCACATCCATTTCTACTTGGGCTACAAGCACTTGCCCACTCACAACAAGCAACCATAAACCCAAGCAAACTATCAACATCTTATTTCTCATATCAATATCATTTATAACAATTTTCAATTCCAAATTTTTAATTGGTCATTATCCTTCCCCAAGACCATAAATTTACGGATTTCTCCGATAATTAATTGCAGAAATTACCATTTGCATTAATACACTATTTCCCACTAAATAATTAAGATATTTCACAAAAACCACGTCTAATAAAAGGTATATCGCATTTTTTCATGACCCAAGTCAGCTTTTTTAATAACCTACAACAAGCTTTTTCAAATCTAATGTCACCTCTCCAAGCTTCTGTATTTCATTCTAAAAAAGCAACTTTACAGCAGTTACATCGGATAAATATTCAAAACTCACACAAGACAATGATAAACTTAATAACCAATCAGTTAAAGCTCGCTTCGATCGTACTGGTATCCTCTATTTTGTTCTTTAGTTGTGAATACGCTAACACTAATGATGATAGTGCATCATGTGAAGGATGTCATACTGATTATGCCCTTCTGCAGGAAGTATACACTCCGGATACTGCAGCTCCGGCTGGTGGTTGTGGAGGTGAAGCACCACATTATGAGCCTTACGACAGAGTTTATATGGGCGGTGATGGTTATGAAGCCTATAAACAATCAAGTCATTACATGCTAGGATGTGCCGGTTGCCATAATGGGGATAATAAAACTGCCGATAAGGGAAAAGCTCACTCAGGCGACTTCCTTTCGCACCCGTCAGTGCTTTATAAAGAGAAATGTGGAACCTGTCATTCAGAGATCGCAAACAGTTTTGATGCAAGTCTGCACCATGGATTTGGACAAAAAGAAAAAGTTACTGTCAGAAGCGGCTTGTCGGGATTTGAAGATTTCGCCCAGCTCCCGCAACATCAACAAGATGGCTATAATGCAAACTGTAAAACCTGCCATGGTACTTGTGGAAATTGCCACATTGTAAGACCTCCAATCGCCGGTGGCGGACTTTCAGCCGGTCATAACTTTATCCGAGAGCCTGACATGATTCAAACATGTGTTTCTTGTCACACCTCAAGAGGAGGCCATGCTTATCTTGGTGTTGCCCCTGGCACAAAATCCGATGTTCACCTGAAAAAGATGGGTTTCACTTGCATGGACTGCCACAATGGAGCAGAATTACATGGCGGAGATGGTGTAAAAGTTACCCAGCGTTATGCATATGACAAGCTACCGAAATGCTCCAACTGCCACACAGGAATCGAAAAAGACAATACATATCACACGATGCACTATGATGATTTTAACTGTCAGGTCTGCCACTCCCAGGACTATAATAACTGTGGAAGCTGTCATGTCCATGGCGAAGGTGCCAGAATTCCATCATACCTCGATTTCAAAATAGCTATGAATCCTATTCCTGATGTCAAAGAAGATTTTGAGTTCTGCCTGGTACGCCGGACTCTAGCTGCTCCTGATAATTGGGAAAAATATGGTGTTTCAGATTATGCCAATTTTGAAGCATTTCCAACTTATAACTACACATCACCTCACAACATTCTCAGATGGACTAGCAGAACTGAGATTACTGATGGTGGATCATGCTCATCTAATTGCCATATCAGGAATGAAGATGGAGTTTTGATTAATAAAGAATTATACCTTTTTGAAGAAAACTTACTGGATTGGGAGAAGGGTGCCACATCAAAAATCACTGTTGATGGCAAATTGCCAGAATCCTGGATAAAATAAATAATTGAGAAAAATTACTAAACATTTAAATTTATTAAACATGAAAATTATCAAATTATCTGGCGTGAAAATTTTGATGCTCAGCATCTTATTCGTTTCTGTCATGTTTTCATCTTGTACAAAAGATGATCCTATTGACGAAGCACAAGTACTAGTTGAGTACCTCGAGTCAGCTGACTCACCATTGATGAAGGACTATGTCAGCACTGACATGCCTGCTATGATTACTGCTACTGATGTAAATACCTTGAACCAAACTGGTCAGATTTATATTATGGATATCCGTGCCGCTGCTGATTTCGCTATCGGTCATATTGAGAATGCAGTTAATGTTGCAGCCGCTGATGTACTTACTCACATCGAAGGTGTAGATTTGACTCCTTACACTAAAGTAGCAGTCGTATGCTATTCAGGACAAACAGCTTCATGGGCTACTTGCCTGCTCAGAATCAGTGGTTTTGAGAAAGTTTATGCAATGAAATGGGGAATGTGCTCATGGCATACTGATTTTGCCGGAAGCTGGCCAGGAAACATTAAGAACACCTATGCCACACAATTCACATCTGATGCTACTGCTAAAGGAGCTGAAGGTGATTTACCAGTATTAAGCACTGGTTTTGAAACCGGTCAGGAAATCCTAGAAGCAAGAGTTAATGCTGTTTTAGCTGAAGGTTTTGCCGCTGCTAAAATTGGTGCAGCCGACGTTTTTGCTACTCCAGCTAACTACTCTGTAGCTAACTATTGGGCAGAAGGACATTATCTCGACCCAGGTCATATCCCTGGTGCGATGCAGTATACACCTAAAGCTTCAATGAGCATTACTGCTGATCTGAAAACTTTACCAGCTGACGAAACTGTTGTGGTTTATTGCTATACTGGCCAAACCAGCGCTAACCTTGCTGCCTACTTAAGGGTTCTGGGTTATGATGCTAAATCACTTCTTTTCGGTGCTAATGGCATGATTTATGATACATTAGTCGACATGGACATTACTCATTGGAGTGACGCCTATATTATGGATTACGATTTCGTGCAATAGAAACAATCGATTTGAAGAAGAAGAGGTCATCTGGCAGGGTGGCCTCTTTTTTTTTATTATGAATTATGAGTTATGAATTATGAGTTGTAATTTTAAACGGTTAAAAAAAAAATTCATAATGAAAAATTTCAAACTCAATTCTTTAGTAATACTGTCCTTCGTAATAATCGCCTTATTTTCTTGCCATCAGGACAATACTAAGGGCCCATTAATCCCAGAAAATGGGATTTTCCCGGATAGTGTATGGGTGGAATACACAGCTCTTCAAGGCATTAGTTATGAGGAGGGTGTTAGCCGCAGAGATCCAAGCGATATAATAAAAGTTGGAGATACATATTATGTCTGGTACACAAAAATACCCCTAACTACATCAGGAGAAAGAACCCGCCTTTATAACTCCGGATATTATGGAACGATTTGGAATGCTAGCTCAGATGATGGCTTAAATTGGACTGAAAAAGGGATGGCTCTAGGGCCGGGTCCAGATGGGGAGTTTGACAGCCATGCTGTTTTCACTCCAAATATTCTATATGCAAAAGGCAAATACTACCTGTTTTATACAGCTGTTCAGCCCACACCTGGAAATCCGGAAGGGATTTTTGAGAATAATTCTACAAATGACTACACCGCAATCGGGATAGCCGTTTCAAAAACGCCTGATGGACCCTTTTCCCGGCTCAGCAAGGAACCTGCATTATCGGTAAGCGAAAATCCAGATTCATTCGACAGCTATCGGGTTGATGATGCTGTCTTATTATATCGGGATAAAAAATTTTGGTTTTACTACAAGGGGCGCTCCTTATCAGATGGACAAGCAGGACCAGCTCATACTCAGATGGGAGTTGCATTCGCAGACAATCCTGAGGGTCCTTATATCAAGAAAGGTTCTCCAATCCTTGACAGGAGCCATGAAGTTTTGATATGGAATCATTTAGAAGGTGTTGCCGCCCTTGCATCTATTAGCAGCACCTTTGAATTTTCAAGAGACGGGTTGGATTTTGACACAGACAGACAAAGCCTTAAAATTAAAAATCGGCCTTCTGCTCCAGGCCTGTACAGACCACATCTAACAAATCATAAAGAAAAAACTTTACCCGGATGGGGTATTTCTATGGGGGTAAAAAATGGACATATTTATCTTCAGAAATTTGAATTCAAGTCACGTATTAGCGAATTGTGAGTTGTGGGTTGTGGGTTGTGAGTTGTCCAAACCTGGGTTTTTAGAATTAGTATGGATTAAGAATTGGACTAAAGTCCTTAACATTTTCGGATTTTCATCACCACCGAGCTAAAGCACGGTGCAATTAATAATACCAATCCACCAATCTACATTTTTTCCCAGTCTACCAGTCCACTTTTTTCTTGTCCGTCCCTCCCCTCTCCGAGACAACCTCTACTTCAATCCAACCTTTGTTGCCTTTCTTATTAACGAGATATCTGTAGGTAAGAGCGCTTTTACCATTTATCCAGGTCTTTATTTCTTTCCCGGATGCAGGTTTTACTCCGGATGAACCGGATTGCCTGCCAAAACCATACATTCCACCACCACCGCTAAATGGATCAACAATTGGCAGTTTAGCATCCATTGGTATAAGCTCAATATTATCGGATGAATTAAATATAACCTTGTCTTGCTCAATTCTTTTGAGTTTTTTGCTTTGGTCTGAAGCTGTAGGGTATGTCCTATCATTTTTTACTGTCACATCAACCCAAAATAAGCCGTCTCCTAAATCAGTAAAGTCAACATCACCAACTTCTACCTTTGGAAACTGACTGGCACAGTACATAACAAATTGGGAATTTTTAAGAGTCTCCGGCTCAATATATCTGGCAGGAGGAGTCCTGCCAACATGCTTCTTGGCTGAACCACCAATCCATATTTTTCCTAAATCAGGATGTTCCACCTCATGAGGAGTAATCCAGCCCTCACCAGTCAATTCAAGGTCGATCCAATCCATATTCTCTTCAGGTGATACTCTGCCATCACCATCCACATCAGCTTCATCAGCTGGAGATCCCCATAATTCAATTAGATAAGAATAGGCACCCAGCATATGGTAAGAAGAAGCTGGTGCTTGCCCAGTCAGTCCTGCCATAGTTGGCCGGTAGTTTTTAAGTATCCGGGCTCCAACTGTAACAATTTGTGTTTGAACATTCATGTCATGCTGAAATTCACGTGGGACCTGCCTGTCGAAGTATTGAGCATACTTATTTTCCTTTCTCATTTCTTTTAGCCGATCTTCAGCCGACATAACAGAGCCTCTTCTCATACTATAAGAACCTGTTGTCTGACTCTGTTGTGCAGAGGTTCGTTTAACAGGCTGTGGCGCTTGAAACATTATCAATCGACCTGTGTTATGATAATGAAAACTTGCAAAAATATTAGGATGTGCCACTTGGAAATTATAGGCATTCCTGGTACAGTTCTCCGACATAGGGTAAGGATCTCCCGCTGAAAGCACCCAACCATAAGGGTAATTTCTGTTTGGGTCCGGACCTCCAATATCATCTTCATTTATCCTCCCATCTCCATCATTATCAAACCCTTCCGAGCCAATTCGCTTAAACCTTTTCCCCGGATAGTCTTTTTCGTCCCCAATAGAAACAAATCGACGCTTATCAACTGAAAGCTTCATACTGCCCTTAGAATCTTCAATATACATGTATGACAACTGACCATCACCATCCACATCTTCTGTCTGATCCTCATCATATAAACCATCACCGTCATTATCCTCAGGACGATAAGGTTCCCTTGGGTTATTAGCAGTGTTGGGATAATCTGTAAAAGATGCATTTGCATCCACGTTTAAACCCGGCAATACATAGAAGGTGTAATTATCGAGAAGATCATGGACATATTCATCATAATCATATCTGGTTAAAAGGTACCACGACAGATACAATCCACACATTACACCATTCACTTCATTACCATGGACAGCGCCATCAACCCACATTGCAGTCTTATCATTATGATCACCTGTTTTCTTATTTGTAATCGTAAGCAGATACTGATCCCTGCCCATGCGACTCTGTCCTATGCTTTCTATAGTTGCCAGTTCGGGATATTTTTTAGCCATATCCTTCATCATCTGGGTCCACTCAGTATAAGAGTAATACCTTTTCCAGCTTACCGGAAAATCCAGCTCTCCATGATATCCGCCAGGTGATTCCTGCAATTTACTTTGAGCAGTCAACGGTGTAGAGATCATAGCAATAATAAATACCAACACCATCCCCATAATCTGGAATCGTGATAAGCCGCTGAATAAGGAGGTCAAGTTCTCTCTTTCTATGTTATGTATTTTTGTTTTCATGATATATCCCTCCCTTATTTAATTTCAACTTGTTTAACTGCAGTACCGCCTTTTTGGGAGGTGGCAACGATTTTCAAGGGTGAGTTACCCTTTACCTTGACAAGCCATTTCACTTCGGCTTTATTCTTACCTTTCTTTTGGGTAGGCACATCCATCGTGCCATCAAGTACTCCAATTTTCTGAAATGCAGTTCCTTGCATAAAAGTCACATCATCCCTGTCACCTGTTAGCCAAACAACATCCTGTCGGTTTCTGTTAAGCTTATCTCCTCTGGCCAGATGGGTAGCCAATTGGCCTGTATTCTCAATCTTAGCAGTCACTTCAACAATCTTGTAGGAACCAACTTTCTGCAGAACCTTACCTGTAGCTTCCTTTATCTCAATACGAGGTAAGAGTCCTGCCCTCCATTTGGAATATTGCCAATGCATTTCGCATATCTTCAGCAGTGACTCTCCCGGGAAAGCATTATTACTACCGTATTGGGCTCTCCAACCACCAATCTCTCCGTCCCCAAGCTCCGGGTGCTTATACGCTTTCCATTCGAGGAATAGTTTCCCTCCAAATTCTTCTTCCTGATATTTAATTGCTGCTCTTTGAAACTCGGTATTAGCATTCTTTCCTTCAAAAGTATGGCCAGGAAGATCCGTCCTGTAATTCCACAATTCCGTAGTTATGGAGTAAACGCCCATCTGCTGATAGGCCCAGTCGGCCTGTAAACCATGACCATAACCCCGATCTCCGGTTTCGTTATAGCTAACTTTCCACTCTCTGGGCATTTCATATCCTCTTCTTAGCGCATACTTGTTTTTGCCTGCCTTCTCCAGTTCCTTACGATACTCACTTATCGAATCCGGAAATTGCCAGGCTAAAGGCACCTCTGCACCTAATAGTTCCAAATACTTCTTGCCAAGTATATAATCATAAACAGCAACATCTTTGGGATGCATTGACTTGTCGGATGAAGAACCCATTGGCCTGTAAGTAAAGCCTCCTGATGTATGATAGAATTGAGCCATCAGGATATTAGGATTGTTTGTAAAAAATTCAGCTAATGCCTTAACCTCCGGTGCAGAAGTTGGATAATCACCGGTTCCGCCCTGATATCCTTCATCATTAAACCATCCCTCAGGAAAGTTTCTATTCATATCATATCCCTGCTCTCCATCTTCACCACGTTTTCCATCTCCATCATTATCCTTATCCTCCTTTATCATCGACCATTTAACCTTGTCCGTTTTCTCATTCCTGCCTATACGAACCATAACTCTTGGGTCTACATCATCCTGGGTGTATCTTCCTTTTGGATCCTTATATCTGAAGTATGTTATATAACCATCATTATTGAGATCATCATATCCATCTTCGTTGATTTTGCCATCCTTGTCATCATCTCTGAGTAAAGAATTACCACGCTGTGGTATATCACGTTCTACACTGTTATATACACCATCAGGGTTTACAATGGGACAAATATAAAAAGCATTATTATCCACTAACTCAGTCACTTGGTCGTCAGACCCATAACCACTTAACAGTTTGTCAATTGTATATAAGCAAACCTCCGTCCCGGTAAATTCATTTCCATGGGTTGAAGCACAAATCCAATGACCTGGTTTAGCGTGGTAATATTCCATCGGAGGGACATTATCGACCTCTCCCCTGGGATTCCTTAATTCAATAAAGCGATCAATTGGCTCGCCAATTTTTTTGTTTGAAATGATAAGCACCTGAACATTACGCCCCATTGAGCTTTCACCAATAGTAACTAATTTGCTTATATCAGGATAAGCCTTAGAGACAGCCTTCAAATATTCCATAGTACCGGTATATCCGTGGAATTTATCGAAGGAAACTGGAACTTTTTGGGCCATACTATTGGTTTGAGAAGCCCCGAGAAGAGTAAGTATTGTCAATACTACAATACCCACCCGCATTTTGAGATGTTTTTTCATATTGAAAAGATTTTAGGTAACGGATGAAAAGGTAGAAAATTTCTGAGCAAGAAAAAAGATGACCTTCCTTTTTGCCTAACAATTTAACTATATTTAAGAGTTTTAGTCTGAGACAATAATCTGGCAATGAAAAGAATCACTTTATTTTTGAACCATAATAATCCCACTGCCTTCCACCACCAAGTCCACCACCTTGTTTGAGAATATTCAGACTATCAATATTGACAAACTCGCCGCGAAACCTGGATTGGAAACCATCATCATATACTATAAAAAAGGGATGAGGATGTTCAGATCCAAATTCTAGCTTAGCTACAAAAGATTCCTCCCATGTTAAACTATAAGTGCCCAGAAGTATTTCCTCTCCATTTCCACAAACGATCCTTACCATATCTAAATCACTATTCAGAGACTCTACTCTACCTGTAAAATATGAAGTATCCCTCTGCACTCTCAGCTCTGGATAAGATTCCGCCCAGGCATAAATAACCCTTTGAAACCTGTATTCGCCCAAATAAGGTTTTCTAAGATCCTGCTTGTAAACAGTTAAGTCTTCAGACTCTGCAGTAATAGTAGTATCAGGATATTCAACTCTAACAGACAGCCTGAAATCTCCGGTAGCTTTTGGTATCCAATTAACACTTTTTGAACTTTCAAAATCACTTTCAACAATATCTCCATCAATTTCAGAAATCGACCAATCAATACTTATTGCCTTAACTTCTTCAAAATCCAGATGAGCATATTCCCGAACAATAAATTCCAAGGTGTCATTAACACGAAATGGAGAATCCCCCTCAATAAAAATTTTGGCAGAGGCCTTTATAACAGGAGAAATAGAATCCGGCCTTTCACATGCAACAACTATAAGAAAGATCGAAACACAAAAAAACAATATTGATCGTAAAGGTCTCATCCTAATAATTATTAATTCTAAATCACCTCCAAAGTTCAGGATTTTTTTTATTAAAAAACTGTTAAGTTAAAGATAACAAGAGCGTCTGATTAATTTTATATCTTTCTTTATATATTATTAACTCATATAAGTAACATGATTCAAAACTTGAGGATACTAGCAATATCAGTAGTGATACTCTTATCATTCAGCTTACGTCCTGCTCAATCACAGGAATCAAGTAACATTACGCATAAAGTAGTAAAACAGAATGGTGTGGCATTCTATGGAAAGATTATTTCTCAGGACGCCCGCGAGATTTTAATCGAAACTAAGGATTTAGGCCAGATATATATTCCAAAACATGAAATCCGAGACATCACTATTCTGGAAGAAGGAGAAAAACCTTCTTCAGGTGGACTTTTTGCAACTCGTTACTTCCTCACCACCAATGGGTTTCCGGTTAAGAAAGGTGACAATTACGTCCAATGGAATCTTTTTGGCCCAGACTTTCAGTTTGGAGTAGCCGATAACTTTGGTCTGGGTGTTATGACTTCCTGGGTAGGGATGCCAATTATTGGAACGGCCAAGTATAGCAAACAGCTAACAAAAAAAATTAGCGGAGGACTTGGTTTTCTTGGAGGGACAGGATCATGGGCTTTCCCTCAATATGGTCTATTGCTGCCTTTTGGCTTTGTAACCGTCGGAGACAGGATAAACAACATAAACTTTACAGGTGGATACGGTGCCCTGTTTGTTGAAGATTATGACTCAAGATATGAAATCTCCAATACACCTCAGGATGAATGGCATACAAATAGCGTTATTTACCATAATGAGGATAAAGTATATAGGGAGACTCGACCTTTATTTTCAATTGCAGGTATGTTTAGAATCAATAATAAATTCAGTTTTGTTTTCGACTCTTTCATCATGCTTAAAGGCAAAGAAACGGAATATCAAATACTAGATGACAAATATGATGAACAGTCAGGTAAATCGACCTACATGATTCGTAATGAAACAGATAAAACCTACCCCTTAGTAGTACTTTCGCCAGGCTTACGCTTTCAGGCAAATGACAGAAGTTCCATTCAATTTGGTTTTACCGGAGTACATTTTGACGGAGAATTTATTCCAGTTCCCATCCCTATGATACAATGGTTTAGGGCAATATAGGGATATGTAACATTCCAGCCCCATGCTGCGTCTTATGGATATAGATTTTCCTAAACAAAAAAACTAAATCCAATGTTCGCTAATTACATCAAATCTGCTCTCCGGGCTCTTCTAAAATATAAAGGAACCACCCTGATCAATGTATTGGGATTAAGCATCGGACTCTTGTCGGTGCTCATGATTTCCATCTTCGTATATAGCGAAATTAGCTACGACAAATTCCATGACAATGCTGACAGTATCTATAGGATTGGCGTCGTTGGGAAAATGCAGGGGAATGACTTAAACATGGCTGTTACCCCTGCAAGTATGGCAAGAACCCTGGTTGCAGAGTATCCTGAGGTTGAAGAGGCAACCCGGCTTTACAAAAGTGGTGGTCATATGGTGAAATATGAAAACACCACCTTCAACGAGGAGTCTGGCAAAGTGCTTTATGTCGACTCAACCTTTTTTCGTGTATTCTCTTTTAGGCTACTCCAGGGAGATCCCGACAATGTTCTTGACGACCCAAACGCAGTTGTGCTGACAGAAAAAGCAGCAAAAAAATATTTTGGCGATGAGAACCCTCTCGGTAAGAGTCTTGAAATAGATTCAGAGGAAACAAACTACAGAGTGACAGGTGTTGTGGAAGATCCCCCTGTTTCATCACATTTTCATTTCGAAATGCTGGTAGCATTACACGGTCAACGAGCCAGTAGAAATGAGAACTGGCTTTCACACAATTTCTATACATATGCCCTGTTGAAACCCGGGACTGATCCAGAAAACTTTACTAAAAACATTAATGAGGGGCTAATAGAAAAATATGTAGCCCCAATTCTAACACAGGCCCTCAGTATCAGCATCGATGATTTTTATAAGCAAGGCAGCTCCTTTGAATATATTGTTACCGGGCTCACCAACATCCACTTAGAATCTCATCTACAGTATGAAATAGAACCAACGGGAAATAAATCATATGTAATAGTCTTCGGAGCCTTAGCACTTTTAATCCTCATTGTCGCAGGCATAAATTTCATCAATTTAGCAACAGCCCGCTCAGCCAAAAGATCATTAGAGGTTGGCATCAGAAAGCTATCAGGTGCAACGAGCTTATCTCTTATAACCCAGTTTCTTATTGAATCAGTTGTTTTAAGCCTTATCTCCCTGATAATAGCAGTTGCAGCTGCCTCAATATTAATACAGCCCTTTAATAATCTTATTCAATCATCATTGGTATTTAATCCTTTCCAAAATATCAATCTATTACTGATTCTGCTTGCTCTGGGAATCCTGATTGGACTATTAGCCGGGATATACCCGGCAGGTGCACTTGCATCATTCCGACCGGCAGATGTATTAAAGGGTAACAAAAGTGGATATGGCAATAAAGGTACGCTTCGTAAGGTTTTGGTGGTACTCCAATTCTCAGTAACGCTGGTAATTCTGGTCAGCACAGTAACTGCATACAGGCAACTAAATTATATGCAAACCAAGGATCTGGGATTTACGAAAGACAATGTAATAGTTATTGGAAGCGGGGAATTTCTAGGAGATGAGTACCGGGCTTTTAGGGAGGAGCTATTAACGGATCCCAATATACTCCAGATTGCCAAAGCACAGAACCTCCCTGGATCCAGCTTTTCTAATAATGCCCATTGGCTGGAAGGGCATGGCTTGGATGAGATTTTCAACCTTATGGCAACAAGAGTTAGTTATGAATGGGCAGAAACTATGGGAGTTGAGATGGCTGAAGGCAGATTTTTTGATCCGGAAATGCTGACAGATTCTATGGCTGTGGTCATCAATGAGGCAACTGTTAGAGATCTGAATATTGAAGATCCAAGCACTGCGAGATTCTTCACACCAACAAATATAGAAGGGGAAATGGCATATTACCATGTTATCGGAGTAGTCAAAGACTTCCACTTTGAATCGATGCATCAACCTATTGGTCCGGTAATAATATACCCCTTAGGCAACAGAAATGCCGGCTTCATATGTGCTAAAACAACAGGAGAAGCTGTAGCAGAAACAATGAAAAATGTTGAAAAGACCTGGCAGTCTTTTGTGCCGGATGTCCCTATTGAATTATTCTGGCTCGAGGATCGTTTCGATCGAATATTCAGCTCGGAGAAGCAAACCAGCAGGATACTGGTGATTTTTTCAATCTTATCAATTTTCATTTCTTGTCTGGGCCTTTTTGGACTAATCTCATTTGCTACAATTATTAGAACAAAAGAAATTGCGATAAGAAAAACCTATGGATCAAATATATCCCAGATAGTTTATCTCCTGTTTAAGGAAACCTATATCTTGTTGATAATCTCTACTTTACTGGCCTTACCATCTTTTTTCCTCATAAACAGATGGATGCAAAACTTTAGCTATAAGATTAATTTCGGTGAAATAGTATTCATTATCACCCTAATCCTCGTATCGCTAGTCATACTGTTAATAGCAGCTGCAACCATCAGTCGGGAGGCCATAAAAGCAGCAAAGGCAAACCCTGCTGAGGCATTTGTTCAATGAGAAGATGATTTCGGGAAGTTTTTAAATCAGGATAATATTTAATCCTGATTTTCCTCTACCTCGTAGTTCTTATTAATGATAAGGTCTGCCATAGGTTTTAGACTAATTAGATTCCTGTGCTCCATTTCCAGAACCTGGGTGCGGAACTCATTCATCACCTCTTTCCCTCTAATCGCTTGCTCCATCTTGGTTTCATGGTATGTCAGGTCGATAAATATTTTTAAATCCACAGATTTGCATTTGATTGCATAGAGGCCATCCACCACCAGGATTTTAATATCAGAGAAATTAGTAATGAGTTTGTCAACTTGCTCAGATATAATATCGATACACGGCATCATTGCCTCTCTGCCTTCTTTGAATTCAAGGATATTACGATTCAAGAACTTCCAATCGTATTCATTAATTCCAACTTTGGATAAACCATTCTTTTTGCGCCATTCTGTTCTCTCCTTAGGAGGAACCTTATAATAGTTATCCGTATGCAAAACCTTGATACTTTTACCCGCATTCTTTAGAAGCAGGGCCAAGGAATGAGAAAGTTCAGATTTGCCTGCTCCGGATTCTCCGGAAATAGCAACAATAAAACGGTTGCCATTTTTCTTTTTTTCCAATAACTGAGAAACTCGTTCGAATAGATCCTCCGCAGCCCTCTTATGCAGATCATTTATAAGTAGTACATCACCAAGCATTTATCAATAGTTAACTGTTCAATATTCCAATTTGACACCATGATTAGCCTGCAAAACTATCTTTTTACCGCATAACTCAATCAGCAGGTCACCCTTTTCTCTGCTTTTTATCTCAATTTCTATTTTCTGGTGTTCACAAGTAATTTGATAAAGCCTGTTTTTAAAGCTTAAACTCAAGGATATTCTATCCCAACTGTCTGGCAGATGAGGATCGATTATTAAGTGATCCTTCTTTAGGTTTACTCCCAGAAATGAGGTAACCACCATGAGAACAGTTCCTCCCATAACACCGGCGTGTATACCTTCAGCCGTTGTTCCTCCCTGAATGTCAGTGTAATCACTTTCCAGAGCTTCTTTATAAAGCTCCCAACCCAAATCATATTCTCCCATTTGGTTGGCCAGGTAAGCGTGGACAACCCTGCTTAATGATGATCCATGTGATGTCCTTTGGATATAGTATTCATAATTCTTCCTTAGAGCACTTTCTTCAAGGGAATAGCCCATATTTCGTATTAATTCCCTTATTACAGAAGCGTCCAAATTATAATAAGTCATCAATGTATCTGCTTGTTTGGCCAGCTTAAACTCATCGGGCGACTTCCCTTCAGCTTTAAGAATCCTGTCAAGACGATAAATATTTTCATATTTCTCCCTGTAGCCATCCCAATCTAATTCTGACAAATCAAAATAACCATCAAACTGGGATATGATCCCCTCATCAGAAATATTCAGGAACAACAGAGAAGCAATATTCTGCCAATTATAGACCTCTTCTTCATTAATCCCGATCCTGGCAGATAAGTTTTGTTTTATTTCATCATCTAGTTTTCCCCATATTTCCAGTGCCCTTTTAAAAAGCCAGGCCACCATAATGTTGGTATAGGCATTATCCTTCACTCCCCCTTCCGGACTTAAAGGGTGAAGCTCATGGAATTCATCGGGTCCCATCACTTTTCGAATACTATACCTGCCGGTTTCCTCACTCTTTTCGGCCTTTTTAGCCCAAAAACGGCAAATATCCAAAAATATTTCAGCACCATAATCAGTCATGAAAACCTGATCTCCAGACATATGATAATAATACCAGACATTATATGCTACCGCTATGGATATATGGCGTTGCAATGAACTATAATCATCACCCCATTCCCCTGATATTGGATTCAAATGCAATACCTGGGTTTCTTCCCTCCCGTCACTGCCACTCTGCCATGGGAACATAGCCCCTTCATAACCACACTCCTTCGCATATTCACGGGCCTTATTAAGTCGATTATATCGGTATTTTAATACTGACTTAGAAATTTCAGGAAAAAACAGGCTATAAACAGGTAAAATATAAAGCTCATCCCAAAATATATGTCCCCGGTAAGCCTCTCCATGCAATCCTCTTGCAGAAATTCCTGCATCAATATCTATATTGTGCGGAGATGCTGTCACTAAAAGGTGATAAAGGTGCAACCTTACAAGCATTTGTGATTTTGGATCTCCATCAATTTTGATGTCCATCTTACCCCATAGCATATCCCATAAATCACGACTGGCTTTCTTCAATTCCTCATAACCTGAGGTATTTTTAAGTCTCTGCAAGGCATCTTTTAAAGGATCCCTGCTGTCATCAGGTTTTGACGTAAAAACAGATACCACATTCCTAAGGCATAGTTCATCTTTTGCTTTCAAATCTGCGGATATTGAGCAAAAAGATTTTCCTTTATCTGTATCCCGTGTTGATTTTTCCTCTTGTTTAATATTATTTATCCAAAAGATCGGGAGTGATGCTTCCGCAATCTCAATATCGGATTGTCTGGTTTTAACCAATATCCAATTGTATTCACCCTCACTACCCTCTTCAAGCTGGACAAGATGATTCTGTTCCAAATCCCTGTACCTGGCAACTCCATCATTAATCAAGTCGCCATCCAAAATTAATTCCAGTTCAATTTTACCATCATAATTAATCGGGCTAAGCACATATCTCATTCCTAGCAGATGAGGATCAGCCATGCTGGCAAACCTTTCACTAGAGATACTGGTTCTCCTTCCCTGTACATCCTTAACTACCATTTCCCTTTTCAGTATCCCATCTCTAAGGCTTAGTTCCCTGTATATAGACTCAATGCTATCTTTTTTAATATCAAACCAGTCACCCCCATCAGTTCTGAACCTCACCCTATGCCAGTTAGGACAGTTCACAAAATCCTCATTTACAATATCCCGCTCCGCAACTTTTGAAACAAGGCGGTTATAAAGGCCTGCAATATATGTACCCGGATAATGATGATCACCGGCCACGGATTCCTCCATTGCACCCCTGTTTCCCAGATAACCATTACCTATCGCTAACAGTGACTCCCTTGATTTTTCATTATCGGGCTTAAAATCATTATAAACCAGCTTCCATGGATTAACTGACTGATCACTTGCATTGTCCTTAGAACTCATATAATCAAAATCTTATTAGGGATTAAACTTTCTGAATAACTCATCAAGGCCTTTTAATCCTCCTATTTCCTCAAGGTCCTCTACCACATAGTCTGCACCATTTTCCAATAGCTCCTTAACATTGTCCTCCCTGGCTATCCCTAGTGTTAAGCCAAAATTACCCCTGGCTCCTGCCTGTACTCCCGAAACTGCATCCTCAACAACAATTGCATCTTTATATGGTACATTGACTATATCGCAGGCTGTAGTAAAAATATCCGGTTCCGGTTTGCCATGCAGGCCTAAGTCTGCTGACACCTCACCGTCTACCCTCGCTTCAAACATCTTTAGCAGATCTACCTTTTCCAGGACAGGTCTGCAATTTTTACTTGAAGAGGCTACGCCCAGTTTAACTCCTGTCTTCTGCAGTTCAATAAGCAAACTAAGAGTTGAAGGATATACCCTCACACCATCCCGATCAAGGACTATATTGAAGGCTTCATTTTTCTGATTTCCAAGCCCGCAAATAGTCTCTTTACCTGGTGGATCAGACGGATCCCCAAACGGGATACTGATCCCTCTTGATTCTAAGAAGGAGGCAACGCCTTTGTACCTGGGTTTTCCATCAACATAAGGCAGGTAATCCCCGGCATGCGTAAACTCCTTAAAAGCTTCACCGACACCATCTGATCTCTTAAGTAAGTATTCATCAAACATTTCCTTCCATGCTGCAGCATGCGTGAGGGCAGTTTGTGTTATCACCCCATCCATATCAAATACGACCGTTTTAAAGCTTAATTCTTTGATTGTCATAAACTATTTTGTGGTTTTAAAGGTTTACATATATAGGTATAACCAGAAAGATAAGTAAAAGATTTGAGAAGCCTAAAAAATAAATGTACCTTA